>VXSK01000021.1 GCA_009838035.1 Gammaproteobacteria bacterium | reverse complement strand
GCAAGGTCGCCGGCGCGAAGTTCTGGTTCCACGGTCTGCGCAACGCGTTCATCACTGTGGCGGAGCGGGAGTTGATGCTGCCGCGCTCGCTGACCAAGAGGCTTGTCAATCACGCCCGGCCGTCGGACGTGACGGAAGGTTACGCTGCGGACTGGACCGTGGAGCAGCTTCGCGAGCCGGCGCAACGAATAGCCGACCGGATCGACGAATTGAGTGATCCCGAGGGCTCGTCTGTCGCGGTGTAGGGGGGCGAGCGACAGAACCGTCCATGTCAAAAGCACGGTGGGCGAGCTCTGGTGGCCTTGCACGTCAGTCGCAGCCAAGTGGCTTGGCATAGGAGCGATGGTTTGCAAGTTCACGATTCGAGTGAGCGGAGAAGCGCGCTTGCCGCTTCTTGGCGGCCGTGAAGAACTCCCCCATCCCTGGATGGTGAAGTAGCCTCCTCATCCTGATAGTGGTTGTCCGGGGCGCACGATTTTCGTTGTTCGATGTAGCACAATAGGACGCGACGCCAATATAGGCGTCTGGACGGAATCTCATCTCGCCTGAAAGCATGCATGACCACGCAGATTGAATCGTTTTCGCACGGCGCGACGCGAGCGATCCTGACCGATGGGTCTGCGGCCTTGCGTGATTTCTCTTCTCCAGACTCACCCGAACAGCACCTTGCTATTGCCCGCTCATTCGTATACCGAGTGGTTTCGGAATACTGGAAGCGCATGTCGATGGTGAAAGTGAGTCCGTGGCCGCTTCGCAAGTTGCCAGCGGTCATCACATTGGCGCCGCTAACGGATAACGCTCAATTCTTGGCCCGGAAACTGGGCACGACCGCAGCGCGACTCGACGTGGCGCGCGCCGGCTACAGGATCGGCGTGCTCTATACCGGATCGATGCCCGAGGAAACCCGCGCGAAGATGGGTGCGCACTACACGCCGCCAGCACTGTGCGAACGTCTGCTGGATATGGCGACCGGCGCGGGTGTGGATTGGCTGCGGGCGAAAGTTCTGGATCCGGCGTGCGGTGGCGGAGCGTTCCTTTCCCCGCTGGCACGCCGCATGGCAACAGCCCTGGAAGGCTGCGGTGCCGAAACCGTGCTGCGCTCCATTGAGCGACGACTGAGCGGGAATGAGCTTGATCCATTCGCAGCATGGTTGTCCGAAGTGTTCCTCGACGCGGCGATTGCGGACGTGTGCCGGGCGGCAGGGAGACGGCTAAATTCGGTGGTTCGTGTGTGCGATACGCTGGAGCAATTCCCGGGCATGAACCGGTACGACTTGGTTGTAGGGAATCCGCCCTACAGGCGCGTCACCCTTCCGGCGAAGCAGCGTGAGCGGTTCGGACGCAGCCTCTTCGGTCATGCCAACCTCTACGGTCTGTTCACGGATATGGCGTTACGTTACGCGCGTTCTGACGGGGTGATCGCTTACGTCACGCCGACGAGCTTTCTTTCGGGCGAGTATTTCAAGGCGTTGCGCGGTTTGCTCGCAAGTCAGGCTCCCCCTGTCGGCATCGATTTCATCGCGGAGCGCAAGGGCGTGTTCGACGATGTGCTTCAGGAAACGCTGCTGGCCACGTACCGGCGCGGGCGGGAGCCCGCCGCGGCGCGCGTGCATTGCGTTGCGCAGGATCCCAGCGGTTCGATCCGGATCGTGAGGGCAGGATCCTTCGAATTGCCGGAGCGGCCCGAGGAGCCGTGGCTGATACCGAGAAGCGCCCGGCAGCGCGACCTGCTCGGCAGAGTCTCCCGGTTGCGCTACCGGCTGGCCGACTACGGCTACACGGTGAGCACGGGGCCGCTGGTGTGGAACCGGCACAAGGAGAGTCTGCGGGACGAACCCGCTGAGGGACGCTACCCTCTGATCTGGGCGGAATCGGTGCGTTCGGGCGGCGTGTTCGAATTCAGGGCGGAGAAGCGAAACCACAAGCCGTATTTCGAACCCACCGCCAGGGAGCAGTGGGTGGTGACAAGTAATCCCTGCGTGCTGCTGCAGCGAACGACGGCCAAGGAACAGTCCCGGCGCCTGATCGCGGCGGAACTGCCGGGCTCGTTCATCGAGGCGCACGGGGCGGTGGTGGTGGAAAATCATCTGAACATGATCAAGCCCCTCAACAAAACCCCACCCGTATCCCCAGCTATTCTGACCGCGCTGTTAAACAGTACGACCGTCGATCAAGTCTTCCGCTGCATCAACGGCAGTGTGGCGGTGTCGGCGTACGAGCTTCAGGCGTTGCCGCTGCCATGCCCTAACGAAATAAATCGACTGGAGCGGCTGACCGCTCAGGGTGCGCGGCGCGATGAATTCGACCGTGCCGTTGAACGGCTGTACCGGGGAACCGGCGGATGACGCCATTGCCAGCGCTTTTGTCTTTGGCAGACATCCAGGATCGGATGCTGACGATTTTTCCTGAAGGTATGGCGAACCGCAATTTCCTCACGCGCGAGATGGGAGCCCGGACCGTTTTCGTCATGCTTTATATCGGCGCGGTGCACGGCGCGGGCTACTGGCTGCGGCCCGATCAGGTAACGCGGATGACAGACGTTCAGGCGTCATCGACCGGTGACGAAGACCGCACTGCGTGGCGTGATCACTCGATGCAACCATCGAAGGAAGAGATCCCGGGACGCTGGTACGCGGTGAACACGCGCGAACCGATCCGCGACGAGACGCTGCGCGAGGGCCTGGTGCGCACCGGTGCGGTGCGGGAACGTGAGGGACTGCCAACGACTTCGCCGAAACCACGGTATGCACTGGCCCCGGAATTCGCGGCGCTGTTCGATCCAGGCTTGAAGGGCGAGGCGCTTGAGTCTGCGATGGCCGCGTGGCAGGAGGCGAGACTCTCGAGCGGCGCGCTCGCGCGCATTGCCATCCTGCGTCAAGGTGCCGTGGCCGGACAAAGTCGCGTGCTGGTGAGGTTTCCCAACGGGGAGACGCGGCATATGGAACCGGGGCCCAGCTCAGTCATCTCCAAGGCTGTCGTAGAGGAATTCACTCTTCGTTTTCTTGAGCGCCCCGGCGTGATCTGGCTGAGCGAAAGCCGCAAAAAGGTTGTCGCCCGCGACGACCTACTGGCGCAGAGCATCAAGCTGCAAATCGACCCGGACCGAAATTTGCCGGACATTATCCTGGTTGATCTTGGGCCGTCCGAACCGTTGCTGGTTTTCGTCGAGGTCGTGGCGACGGCCGGCCAGATCAGCGAAGCCCGAAGGCATGTGCTGATGGAATTGGCGGCAGACGCCGGGTTCACCGAGAGTCAGGTGGCATTCGTTACAGCCTACCCGGATCGGTCCCGTCCAGCCTTTAGACAATCCGTGAGTGAGCTGGCTTGGCGCTCCTTTGCTTGGTTCACGTCCGAGCCGGATCATATCGTGGCGCTGCACAGGGGCGGGGAAGGCAATGGGCTGAAACTGTCCGCCCTGATGGAAATTCTCCAATAGACTCGCCTGTCGACAATATCCACGTCACCAAGCTCGCAGCCGCCAAACGGCAGCTGATGGCCGCGATTTGGATGTGCTTCGACGGGAAGTCGAACTGGTTGTCCGCACGGTCGCTTGGGCGGCTTGTCGACCAATCAGAGACCTGAAATCGCAACGCGGTCGCGATCCGTGTGTAATGGATTGTGTCTCCGCTCGGCCAAAAACCGGGCCTCGTCACCCCGATGCAGGGGCGGTTGGTAAGCTCGACCGATTCGGGAACGTGAGGTTCGAAGTTGAGGCCGAAGGAACGACAGCCAGACAGAACCTCGACCTCTGGCTTCAGGTCGGTGCTGAGCTGTAGATCGAACGCGTCCACCGCACGAAGATGCTCAACCGTGACACAGGCAACTCTATGCCGCTGTGGTTCGCGCTTCGTGCCGGACTTGCGCGTGACTCGGCCAAACGGCTGCGATCCCCCACCCGATCATCGAACCTGTCGTCCGCAAGTCCGCGCACATGCGCGCAGGTTGGCACATTACTGTCCGGGAATCATAGGCAATGCCAAATTGAGACCGTTTTCGGCAGGGCGTTCGAGAAACTCGGCGGCCACGTCGCCGATGCTGAACTGTCCGAGTTTATTATGAGAACATTTCGCGCAACGTCCATGCTGGCATCGAGAATGCGCAACGAAATGCTCGAAGCGGGCAAGAAGGATGAACTGGATGCGTTGGTCGCCGATGCCCGCAGGGTTCAACAGAAGATCCAATGCCACATGTCGGAGTAAGCGCTTGGTTGGCGCCGCTGCGGATCGCGGCCCGTTCTCGAATTGCTATAATGCGAGCGAACTGATCGGCTTTGAAGCTAGAATGGGGTGCATCAGGCGCGGCGGCGAGCTTGGTCGTAGCACGGCAATAATTCGCAACAAATCGTTCGACCGGTTGTCGATGCCCCAAGGAGCGCTTTAATTAAACAACCCACTCTAGACAATGGCGCAGCCGGACGCCTTACTCATTCAGGCTCGCCGATCATGGTGCATGATCGGGACTTGACAAATGCGGATCATACCTATCCTAATTTGATCGCCGGATCGCCGGATCGCCGGATCGCCGGATCGCCGGATCGCCGGATCGCCGGATCGCTGTTGGTGTGCTGGCAATTGGCGTGATTGCATGGCTGCGCGGCCCGAATGGCCGATCCTCCCTGCCTTGCCCCTCCGCCTCCGTGTTTGGGCGCAGCGACCGCGCAACAAGGACGAGGCGTTGCGTGCGCGGTGCGCTTTTGCCGTTGGCACTTCTGCTCACGGCTGTTGTTTCTTCCGACGTGCAGGCACAGGTATACCCTAAAATCTCAATCAGCCTCATTGGGTCCACCGACGTAGAGGAAGGCCAGCCGCTCACGCTTAAGATCTCCAGGACAGAGGGGTTGTCCTTGCCCTTGTCCTCGCCCTTGGATGACATCGTGATCTATTTCGCCCAAATTGGCGCGTATGGACGCGATCCGTCTTCCGGCCGTCCGGTCCTGTACATCCGGCCTGGGCAACTCGGCCCTCGCTGTTCGTTCTTTCCGGAAGACGTTACGCAAAGTTGTTTCACCATTCCCGCAGGCGAAGACTCCATTACCGTCAACGTGCCGACATACGCCACCACGTCGTTCGAGAAGGATGCCCAGATCGGCTTCTTCATTCGGGGCGGATATCCCCAGTACGTCAACATGAATCATTACAGATACAAGGAACCACGCCAGCTCTACGCGACGGTGCGCGACGGCCCGGACGTGACGCCCGATGTCAGGGTGACCTTGAGCACCCCGGATGCGCGCGCGGCGGAAGGAGATTCCACGGATACGGCGACGTTGCGCCTGCGCCTCAGCGGAGCGGGCCAGGACCGGGGCATGATCGCGGGCGAGAGCCTGCGGGTGCCCCTTGTGTTCTCCGGCGGTCAGCCGGGAACGGATTTCACGCTGTCCCTGTCCGGCAGCCCCATTGGGGTGACGTTCGATTCGGCAACGAGTACCGTGGTATTCACCGGCCCGGCCAGCGGCGCCAGCGCGGCCGTCGCGACACTGACGCTCACCGCCTCGGAGGATTCGGATGCGAACGACGGGACCGTGAGCGTGAGCATTCCGCAGCGGAGCAACCGGGGCACCCCGAGGCTGACCGCCTCGGGGATCGCCGGGACGGCCACCGGCATGCGGAGCGGTGACGGCCGGATTCTCCTGGTCGATGACGACGCCCCGCCACCGACGCCAGTGGTGAGCATCGCGGGCGGCTCGGCAGTCACGGAGGGTGGCAAGGCGTCCTTTACCGTAACCGCGAGTCCGGCGCCGTCCGCGCCGCTTGACGTGGCGCTCACCGTGGCCCAGAGCGGGGACGTGGCCGCCTCCGGGGCGACCGGCGACCGAACCGTCACCGTGCCGACAAGCGGCAGCGTCACCGTCGAGGTCTCGACCGAGGACGACAGCGCCGACGAACCGGACGGCTCGGTGAGCGTCACCGTCAAGGCCGGCGCGGGCTATACCGTGTCCTCCG
>VXSK01000020.1 GCA_009838035.1 Gammaproteobacteria bacterium | reverse complement strand
TTCGGCATGGTGCTGAACGACTTCAACGTGCCGAGCACGCCGGCCCCCGTGCAGGTGCGCACCACGCCGCAGTCGCGCCTGCCCTGGGAGGTGTACGTGAATTCGGGCGGTCAACGCTTCGTGCGTGAAGACCATCCCAGCGTGGATGCCAGGGAGCACGCGCTCCTCGGGCAGAAGGACCACCGCTTCTGGATCGTGTTCGACCGGCAGATCATGGACTCGGCACCGTCCCTGGTGGGCGGCTGGGACCGGGAGCGGATGGACCTGGCGTTCGACAAGTACCATTTCTTCTCGCGCGGGGATTCGCTGGCCGAACTGGCCTACTGGGCCGGTATCGACGGTGACGGGCTGACCGCCTCCATCGGGCGCTACAACTCAGGTCAGGCGGGTGGCCAGGATCCCGATTTCGGCCGCGAGCACATGCCGCTCCCGGTCGGCAAGCCGCCGTACTACGCGATCCGCATGCAGGGCACGCACCTGATTTCCTTCGCGGGCCTCACCGTCAATCCGGAGCTTCAGGTGCTGAACGGTAACGGCGATCCCATCCCCAACCTCTATGCCGCCGGCGAGGTGCTGGGCGCGGGAGCGACTACCGGCTTCGGCATCGTCAACGGGATGCTGCTGACACCGGCATTGGTATTCGGACGCATGATCGGAGAACGCGTGTTCGCCTGACATTCGCCGCCAGGTACCAGCGTGACAGCAGCAGGGCTCGGAAGCGAGGGCATGTCCCTCGCGGCAGAACGCCCTCGGTCACAGGCCAGGCCGCCTCTTCCCCGATGAAGTACGACCTCAAGACCTTCCAGGGCGACGTGTTCGGCGGCATCACGTCCGCCGTTGTTGCGCTGCCGGTGGCGCTGGCGTTCGGCATTGCCTCGGGCCTGGGGGCCGAGGCCGGCATCTACGGGGCGATCGCGGTCGGCTTCTTTGCTTCCGTGTTCGGCGGCACGCGGTCGCAGATTTCCGGACCCACGCCGTCGATGACCGTGGCCATGGCTGTGATCATCTCGACTCACGCGAACAGCATGGGCGAGGCGTTGATTATCGTGGTCCTGGCGGGCTTGATCCAGGTGCTGCTCGGCGTACTGCGGATCGGACGCTTCGTCGTCTATACGCCGCACGTGGTCGTGTCGGGGTTCATGTCCGGGATCGGCATCATCATCATGCTGATCCAGGTGTTGCCGTTTCTGGGCGCCCCTACTTCGCCCGAAGGTCCGATGGGCGCGTTGCGGGATCTGCCGGGCGCCATCGCCGAGGTGAATCCCAGCGCGCTAATCATCGCGGTCCTGGCGCTCGCCATCACGATCTTCTGGCCACGGCGCCTGGAGCGCCTGGCTCCCGCGCCGCTGATTGCGCTCGTCATCGGTTCCGTGATCGGAATCCTGTGGCTGACCGCAGCTCCTGCAATCGGTTCAATACCCGAGGGATTGCCTCCTTTCCGGTTTGAAATGCCTACAGCCGACTTCCTGCTGGGCGCTTTGCACCCGGCGATCATCCTCGCGCTGCTGGGCTCCGTGGACAGCCTGCTTACCTCGCTGGTGGCGGACTCCATGACCGGCACGCGCCACAAGCCGGACAAGGAACTGGTGGGGCAGGGAATCGGCAACATGATTTCCGGCCTGTTCGGCGGAATGCCGGGCGCAGGCGCAACGATCGGGACTGTGACGAATATCCGCGCGGGCGGCAGCACGCAGGTGTCCGGCGCCATTCGCGCCCTGTTCCTGCTGGCATTGCTGCTGGGGTTCGGAAAGTACGTCGAGCCGATCCCGCACGCGGTGCTGGCCGGCATCCTGATGAAAATCGGCTGGGACATCGTCGACTGGCGCATGTTGCTTCGCATCCACCGCCTGCGCCGCGATCACCTGGTGGTCATGCTGATGACGCTGCTGCTGACCGTGGTGGTGGACCTGGTGACGGCGGTCGCGATCGGCCTGATCGTTGCCGGCATGAATCACGCGCGCCAGTTGAAGGGCCTGGAACTGGACAGCGTGGTTTCGGTGCCGGTGCTTGACCGGACGTTCTTCGCCGGCGAGGAGGGCATGGCATTCAGCGACCCGCTGCAGGCCAGGGTGGGTATGGTGGCCTTGCGCGGCACGCTTACGGTTGCTTCTTCACGCAACCTGGTGAGCGTGATCGGCGCCGACATCAAGGACCACGAAATCGTCGTCTTCGATTTTTCCGGCGCGAAGTATCTGGACGACAGCGCCGCCATGGTCATCGAGCAGATTCTGGACGTGGCGCGGGACGCAAACACCGACGTGATCGTGGTCGGCCTGACCGGAACCGTGGCCGAAATGATCAACACACTCGGCGTTCTTCGCGCCGTTCCGGCCGATCATGTCGCGGATGATCTCCCGCAGGCGCGCCGCATTGCGCGCAGGCTCCTGGAGGACTAGAGCCGGCGGATCAGTCCGGCAAGGCGAAAGCCACCACCGCATCCGATTGCGCGGTCCCGGCGCGGGCGTTTCCGCCGGCAGCGATCACAACGTATTGCCGTCCGCCCGCGCGGTAGGTGATCGGCACCGTCATGCCGGGCGCCGGCAAGTCGCCGGACCAGAGTTCCTCGCCGGTTTCCACGTCCAGGGCGCGCAGGTTGTGATCGAGGGTGGAGGCCACGAACACCAGCCCCCCGGCGGTAACGATGGGACCGCCGACACTGGGCGAGCCCCAGCCGAATGCGGACGGCAACGTAATGCCCATCGCGCGCAGGCGTCCCAGGGGCACCTGCCAGCGCAACTCGCCGCTGTCCATGTCGATGGCGCTCAGCGTGCCCCACGGGGGCGGCGTGCACGGAAACCCCGAAGGCGAGATCCAGACCTCGCCTTCCACGCGGTAGGGCGTTCCGCTCAGTGTGCGATTGAGATAGTCGCGCGGCCCGTCATGCTCGCCCTCTTCCAGCGGCACGAAGCGCAGCCAGGTAGCCAGGTTCTCGGCCTTGATCACGAGAAGATTGCTTGCCGGATCGAAGGCCGCGCCGCCCCAGTTTCCGCCGCCCAGCGCCGAGGGAAACAGGATGCTGCCGCGCCGGCTGGGCGGCGTGAAGAGGCCGTCGTAGCGCGATTCGTCAAACCGCCTGCGGCACCAGGCGCGGTCCAGTGCGGTGATCCCGAAAAGGCTGTCCCGGTCCAGTTCGGTGCGGGCGAAGGTCGAGATGCCCGTGGGCAGGGGCTGAGTGGGAAAGGCGGTCTCGTCGGGCAGATCGGAAGGCGGAATGGCCTGCTCCTCGATGGGAAAAACCGGTTCGCCCGTATCCCTGTCGAATACGAAAAGATGACCGCTCTTGGTCTGCTGTATGGCGACCTCGCGCGCCTTTCCGTCCTTGCGGATGGTCACAAGCAGGGCGTGGCCCGGCAGGTCGTAGTCGTACAGGTCGTGGTGAATGATCTGGAAAGACCAGGCGGGCTTGCCGGTTGCCCCGTCCACCGCCACCACGGCGTTGGCCAGCGGAAGTTCCACGCGGCGGCCTCCGCCATAGTAGTCCACCGATGGGCTGGTGGTGGGCAGAAACACCAGGTTGCGCGCCGGATCGGCGCTCATCGTGGTCCATACGTTGGCGGCGCCCGTAACAGCGCTGTACTCCGGGGGGATGGGATTGAACTCCCAGACCATTGCCCCGGTTCGCACGTCGAAGGCCCGCACCACGCCGTCGTTCGCATTGGCTATTCCGTCGTTCGAACCGCTGCCGGCGATCACCAGGTCGCCCAGCACGACCGGCGGCGACGACATGCCGCGAACCTCTCCTTCGCCATAGCCCTCGTAATCCCAGTGCGACACGTAGCCGGGGTGATCCGTGGCCGCGCCGAAATCCCGGCAGGCTTCCCCGGTCAGCGCATCGACGGCGTGGACGGCGCCGGTGAAGTCGCCCTTGAAGATGCGCTTCACACAGGGCTTGGAAGATGCTTCGGCCTGCTCCCAGTAGGCCAATCCGCGGCAGGTGCTCGGCCCGCGTTCCCCGGCGCGTTCCGCTTCGTTGCCCGTCAGCGCGGCGTGCGCATCGAACACCCAGACTTCTTCGCCGCTTTCGGCATCGACGGCGAACACCCGGTTGAACGGCGTGCAGAAATAGACCAGCCCGTTGGCCATCAGCGGCACCGCCTGCTGCGTCGACCCGATCCTGAAGGGGCCTTCCTTATAGTCGCCGCTGTGGTGTACCCAGGCCTGTTCGAGACGTCCTACGTTTTCGCGCGTGATCTCGTCCAGCGGGGAATACTGGCTTCCGCCCGGGTCCCTTCCGAAATTGGGCCACTCGCCCGGATTGCCGTCGGCGCCTGCATGCTCCTGAGCCGCCGCAGTTCCGCATGCGCCCGCCAGAAACAGGCCGACTAGAGCCAAGCACATTGCTTCGATCCTGGTCATTTACGCGCTTCGATCTCGCCATTTCTTTGCTCCCTTCTTCCGGGAGACGCATGAATACATCCCTGTAGCTTGCTCCGCCATCCCTGGCTCCAATACTCCCTGAAGAAGGGAGCAAAGAAATGGCTTACCAAGTGCCCCGAAATCAGGCGCTAAGCGTTGCGCGTTGCGTGAACCCGCCCGAAGAACAGCACGCCCTTCTTCGCTTCGCGCACCGAAAAGCCGGCCTTCTCGATCTCGGTCGGGAAATGGATGCTCGCGAATTCGTTGCGCCACACTTCCTGGTTCCAGCGATGGTCCCACCAGCGCCGGAACTTGCTAAAACCGGTGGGCGGGTGCTCGTCGCTCGGAAAATCGAACGGCTGGAAAACGCCGCCGGGACGCGTAATGCGCCGCACCTCGGCAACGATGTCCCTGGTGATCTGCGCCGGGGTCTCGTGAAAGACGATGTACGAAGCCACAATGTCGAAGAAACCGTCCGGGAAGCCGGTCTTCTCGCCCAGCGCCTGCACGAAGTGCATTTCCCTGCCGAGCTCGACCGCCCGCATGTGCGCATAACGCACCATCGGGGCGGAAACGTCCAGTCCCCACACCTCGGCATCCGGGAAACGATCCTTCAGCGCCAGGGTCAGCTGGCCGGGCCCGCAGGCCAGATCGAGAATGCGCTTGACCTGGCCGTCTTCGGGCGGCTCGACCGCCGCCGCCAGTTGCGCGTGCACCTCGTCCTGGTCGTTGTGACCCATGTAGAAGTGGTTGGTGCCGTAGTGATAGATGTGGCCCGCAAAGGGATCGCCCACGTAGCCGCCGGGCTGGATGTGGATCTCGTGCGAAGCGTATTCCGGAACCTTGAGGTCCGGGTCCAGCTTCACCGAGCCCGGACCGGCCTTGTCGGCCGCGTCCAGTTCCGCGAGATAGGTGTGAGCCTTGCCGTGGAACTCCTCCTGCAGGATCTTCCAGCTGATCTCCTGGCCGCTGATCCAGTAGCGCATGCTGGCGCCGATCACCGGGTCGCGTTCCAGTACTTCGCGCAGCGCCTCGATCGAAAGATTGCTCGTGGGATCGATGCCCTCTTGCTTGAAGATGTGTTCGGCGCGAACCTGTGCGGCGCGGCCCAGAGGGCCGTTCGACCAGACGCGGAAGCCGGTCAGGAAGTCCTGGCGGCTTTCCAGGTCAAGACTGGCCAGACGCTCCAGCTTGCCGATGTTGCCGCGCGGCTCGAAGTCGTACGGCGGTGAAGGCGGAGTGGCCGTGGACGCGCGCGCCTTGCGCGTGGCCGCCGTTGCCGAAAAGGCCGCGGCCAGGGCGCCCAGAATCGTGCGTCGATTCATCATGACGGGTCACCTCCCATGCCGGCGCGATTCGTCGACCCCTCCGGGGCCGACCGGTTGCGGAACTCCATCATCGGCTGGCCCTCGCCCGAATGCCCCACCGTGATCGAACCGAACGTCCGCTCGATGAAACTGTCGCGCTCGGCACGCCAGGACGCCTCCTCCTCCGCGCTCGGCATGTAACCCTCGATCATCTCGCGCGTCACCTTCCCATGGTCCTCCAGCAATCGCTCCATGATCTTCATGCGCCGGGCCTGCGCCCAGATCTCGGTGCTCACCGACACCAGCGCCGTCATCAGATGATCCATCGCCGGATCCTTCATGAACGTGGCCTGGTCCGTGTCGGACTTGATGAAATCGGCCGTGTAGCCGGGATTGTCACTCATGGTCGTCTCCCCCATGCTTTCCCCTCGATTATAGGACCTCGTCAGGTGTCGGGAGGGCTTAGGGAGAGGATGCGGTCGACGCGGAAGGTCCGCTCGTCCTGGCGCAGCATGCACCAGGCGCGCATGCCGAGGAATTCCCGGTTGGAGTAAGACCGCATGCCCACTTCAAGCGGGCGGATACGGCGTCGCGTGCGCACGTCGTTGCGCTTCAGGTACTCCATGTCGAGGGGGCTAGCCGCGGCGATGGCTCTCTCGATGATTTCGAGCTTGGTGTCCGTGGACAGGCTTCGTTCCGCGCGCTTGTATTGCTCGCCGGTCAGGAAGCGCTGCACGCGCCAGTCGCAACGGATGGAACCGGCCGTCAACGGGCGGGTCAGCACCAGCCCCTCGAAGGACGTGCAGCGGCTCAGGGCAACGTAGGTCTGACCGGCGGCGAACACGCGGTCGAGATCGATCACCATCCGTTCGAAAGTCTTGCCCTGGCTCTTGTGGACGGTCACCGCCCAGGCCAGCCGGAACGGAAACTGGGTGAAGGTTCCCGCCGGGCTGCTGACGATGGACCCCTCCCGGGCCTCGAAGCGGATCAGCTCCCATTCGTACGGCTCGACGCGAACGCGCCGTCCGGAATCGGCCAGGCGGACCAGCACATACGCCTCGCCGCCGCCGATGTTCACGCCCTCGATCACGCCGATGCTGCCGTTGACCCAGCGTCCGGCGCCGTCGTTGTTCAGCAGCATGACCTGGGCGCCGGCCTTGAAGCGCAGTTGCGCCTCCGTGGGGTAGTACTCGCGGCCGAAAGCGCCTTCGATCACGGCATCGAACCGATGCTCCGGCGCGACCAGGCCGTCCAGCCGGTTGCGGTTGATCAGGCCGGCCTTGCGGTTGGTGCCGGTCAGCGTGATGTACCCCTCGCCGTCAGGCGGATCGAATTGGGGGTCCACCCGCCGGTTCAGGCGCTGCAGGTCGCTGTGTTCCAGCGACTTCTTGCGGACGCGGTTCAGCAAGCGCACGAACTCGCGATCGCGCTGGCGGAATACGCGCGTGAGTTCGATGATCTCCAGCTCCACGTCCTCGAGCGCGCGGGCGCTGAAGAAATGGGGAGACTCGTAAACCTGGCGAAGCGCCTCGTGCTCCAGTCCGGTAACCACCGGCGGAAGCTGGTAGAGGTCGCCGATGAACACCATGTGGACGCCGCCGAAACGGGCGTTCGGGCGGGGGCCGTAGCGCCTGAGAAAGAGATCCACGCAGTCGAGCAGGTCCGCGCGCAGCATCGATACCTCGTCGATGATCAGCGTGCGCAGGTTTCTGTAGAGTTTCGCGTTGCGCGGTTTGCCGCGGCGCGCGGCGATGGCTTGCGGCGTCACGTCGATCCCGAAGCCGAAAAAGCGGTGGACGGTCTGACCGCCAACGTTCAGCGCCGCCACCCCGGTAGGCGCCAGGACCACCGGGTCCCAGTCTACGCTTTGGCAGAAGTAACTCAGCAGAGTGGACTTGCCGGTCCCCGCGCTGCCGGTGATCAGCAGGTGCCGGGCGCCCTGCTCCATGCCCTTAAGCGCGCGGGCGAACTCGTCGGTGATTTCCAGGCCCGGGGCGCGAGTGTCCACGTGCAACCGCCCCGGCCGGCTCAGCGAACCGGCGGCAACTCCCAGTTCGTGATGGCCACCCTCATCGAAGCGCCGGGTCCGGATATGTTGAGCCTTCGGGGAACGGCGAGGTCGCCCGAGCGGGCCAGCGCGTTCACCTCGATACTCCAGCCGTCCTGGCGGAATTCCCGCGCCGCGCCCTGGCCGGAACTGTATTCGGTGAACGGGGAACCGGGATCCGGCAATCCGCGCAACCAGTAGGGAAGGCTTTTCAGCGGCGCACTGTCGCACAGCATTTCCAACTCCTCGATCTGCATGCCGGGTGCACACATCGAAACCCAGTCGCCCTCGCTGAACAGGTTGACGTCGCCGCCCTCGATCCGCACGCGCTCGGCGCCCACGCCCCAGGGGCCGCTCAATTCCAGCCGCGCAAGAGGTCCTTCCTGGCGCCACAGGACATTGGCCTGCGCCCCCCGGCCCTCCCGGTTCAGCGCCACACGTCCGCGCAGCTCCCAGGATTCAAGTTCCGCAAGCGCGGCGGCGTCCAGGACGGCGGGGACGCGATTGCCTGTCGCCGTGCAGCCCGCCAGCAGCCATGCGACCGCAAGCAGGAATCCGGTAAACGCCGCCTTTTGCCTCATCGCGAATACCTGTCCCGAACGGCCTCCAGGAGCGTCGTGTCCTCGTCCTCGTACTGCACCAGCGAATCGCTCAGCAGTTCGTCGGCCCGTTCCGTCTGTCCCAGTTCGTACAGGACCTCGCACAGGTGCGCGGCGACTTCGGGATTCGGAAGGCCCTCAAGCGCCTGCTCCAGCAGCGGCACGGCCTCCTCCTTCCGGCCCAGGCGGTAGAGCACCCAGCCCATGCTGTCCACGATCGCGGGCGAGCCCGGGTCGAGCTCCAGCGCCAGGCTGATATGACCATGGGCTTCCTCAAGTCGTATGCCCCGATCCGCCAGCGTGTATCCCAGGGCATTGAGCACTTCCGAGTCACGCGGGTGCTCGGCCAGCAAGCCTTCCATCTCCCGAATCGCCCTGCGGTGTTTCTTGAGATCCAGCAGCAGGTGGGCTCGCTGCATCCTCAATGCACGGCTTTGCGGCCGGTAGCGAAGAGCTTCCTCGTACGCCGCCAGCGCCTGACCATCGCGATCGGCGGCCCGCATCACGAAAGCGAACAGCGGCAGGCTCTCGAAGGCGTGCTGGGGATAGCGCCCGACATGGTCCAGAAGGGTCGCCAGCGCCTCGTCGATTTCATCCCGCGCGACGAAAGCCCCGACCAGCACACTCGCGGCCGCGGGCGCCAGCCGGTCCGTTTCGATCCCGGCGAGCCACTCGATCGATTCCAGCCAATCCTCGCGCCGGGCGGCGATCTGCCCCAGGGCCAAGCGGCAGAAATCGGGCCGGTAGCCGCGCGAAAAAAGCTCGAGGTATATCGGCTCGGCGTAATTATCGGCGTCGAGCATCCGCAGCAGCCCGGCCTCCTGCAGCGCCAGATCCGGAGAGCGCGGGTGCGTGGCGCGAAGATTTCGAAGGCGGCCGAAGGCCTCGCGCGGTTGTTCCGCCGCCAGCAGCAAGGCCACGTAGTTCTGCTCCAGCACCAGGCTGTCGCGAATAGCCAATTGCTCGGTCAACCGGGCGAGGGCGGCATCCGGGTCGCCGGCGCGCAACAGCGCGGTGGCCGCGAGCGCATGCGCATCGTCGCGCCCGGGATCAAGCTGCAACAGGTCTTCCGCCAACCGGGAGGCCTGCGAATGTTGCTCGGCGGCAAGCGCCACACGCGCACCGAGATTGAGCACTTGCGGCAGATCGGGATGCTCGGCGGCGAGCCGGCTGGTCAGCGGCTCCAGGTCCGTGGTGGTAAGCGCGTCCGAATTGATTCCGTTCAGCCGCTCCTCGAGCAATGCGAGAAAGCGTCCGTCATCCGCGTCCGCGGAAAGACCCTCGCGAGCCGCTTCGTACGCCGCCTGCATGTCGCCGGCAGCCGCGTTCAGGGCTGCCAGCAGCGCCAGGACTTCCGGGTCGCCTGTTTCGCTCGCATGCCACAAGGTCGCCGCTTCCAGGGCAACGGCATAGAGATCGCGCCGGAACGCGAACTCCGCCGCCTCCCGGGCCTTCAGAGCTGCCGCCGCACCGTCCGGCACGCGCTGCGCCTCGGCCAGCAGGGCACGGGCTTCATGACCCGGAAACGCCGGCCAGCCGGCCTCGGCCAGACTCATCTGCGTGCTTGCGCAAGCCGCGAGGGAGCACCCTGCGAAAAAGACGGCGGCCAACCTGGTGCTGGGACGAAGATCCACACTGCGATAATAGCCTCAGTGCCAGGCACCGCCGGTCAACAGACCCCACGCGGAAACGACCATGAACCCCGCCCTGCTGGAAAAACTCCGCGGCCTCAAGTCCCGTTTTGAACAACTTGAGGCGTCGCTGGCGGATCCGGAAGTGCTTTCGGATCCGGTGCGCCGGCGCGATGCCGGCCGCGAGCACTCGCGTCTGCAGCCCCTGGCCAGTCTGCTGGACCGGCTGGAGCGGGCGCTGGAAACGGAGGCTTCGGCGGAGGAAATGCTCGGCGGCGACGACGAGGAACTGCGCGAGCTGGCGCGGGAAGAGGCCGAGGAGGCGCGGCGCGAACAGGCGGCCCTGGAAGTCCGGTTGCGCCGTTTCCTGCTCAAGCCCGACCCGCGCGACGCCCGCGACGTTTACCTGGAGATCCGCGCCGGCACCGGCGGCGACGAAGCGGCGATTTTCGCCGGCGACCTGTTCCGCATGTACGCGCGCTATGCGGAGGGGCGCGGCTGGGCGCAGGAGATCATTCAGATGAGCGAGGGCGAACACGGCGGCTACAAGGAAATCGTCTGCCGGCTGGCCGGCAAGCGGGTCTTTTCCTACCTGCGGTTCGAGTCCGGCGCCCATCGCGTGCAGCGGGTGCCGGAAACGGAGTCGCAGGGGCGGATTCACACCTCGGCCTGCACCGTGGCGGTGCTCCCGGAAGCCGAGGAAACGGGAGAAATCGAGATCGATCCCGGCGACCTGAGGGTCGATACCTATCGCGCTTCGGGCGCCGGCGGCCAGCACGTGAACAAGACCGACTCCGCGGTCCGACTCACCCACCTGCCCACTGGAATCGTCGTCGAATGTCAGGACGAGCGCTCGCAGCACAAGAATCGCGCCCGGGCGCTGTCGCTGCTGCGCGCCCGGCTGCTGGACGCCGAGCAGAGCCGCCTCGAGCACGAGCGCGCCGAGGAACGGCGCTCTCAGGTCGGCAGCGGCGACCGCTCCGAGCGCATCCGCACGTACAACTTCCCGCAGGGCCGGGTCACCGACCACCGCATCAACCTGAGTCTCTACAAGCTGCCGCAGATCATGGAAGGCGACCTCGACGGGATCATCGAGCCGCTACGCCAGCACATGGAGGCCGAACAGCTCGCCACCCTGGATCCCGGATAAGGCTAGAACTCCTCCAGCAGGCGGCCGAATCCCATGACCTTGTCCTGGATGCCGTTGGCTCTCAGCGCATGCCAATAGGTGGCGGTGTTGATGGCGATCACGGGCTTGCCGAGCAACCGCTCCGCGCCCGCCGCCAGCCGGATCGCCGAGAGGTTGGTGCCCACCTGCACCAGCGCGTCCACATCGTCGCCGTCGAGTTCCCGGAATACGCTGGCCACCCGCGATTCAGGTACTTCCGCGATGGCGGTCCATGAGGGGCAGCGCAGGCAGGAGTCGCGCACGACGTTGAATCCGCGGTCCGACAGGTATCGGCTGACCTCGCGGTTGGCCACCGGGTAATAGGGCGACATGAACGCGACGTTGCGCGAGCCGTAGGCGTCGAGCGCGTCGGCCACGGCCTCGGAACCGACGGACAGCTTCAGTTCCGCGATCTCCTCGATCCTCCTCTTCCATTCGGTGCCGCCCTTCACGCCGCCGTAAAACGTCACCGCCGACATCCCCATGACCAGGTAGTCCGGCTTGCAGGTCAGCACGCCGCGAACGGCTGCCGCCGTATTCTCGGAAATCTCGATGGTGCCGGCCATGAAGGTCTCGTCCGATATTGCATTGGCGTCCTGAATGATGATCCGCGAGTAGTGATTGGTCACGCCCGGCGGACGCAGGTCGTCGAAATCCGGTTGCACGACCGTGTTGGTCGAAGGCCCCAGCACCCCGAACTTTCTTCGCCATCCCAAAGCATCGGTCATCGTTTATTCCTCCAACGAATCACCCGCCACGCACGCTCAGCCGAAACCGCGCATCTCGATGATGCGTTCGAAGAACGACGGGCCGTCGTCGTGCTCGGGCGATTGCTCGAATACCGGCGACAGGGCCCGGGCACGCTCGAGATAGCCGGCGTCCAGGTCCTCGAAGGACGGCACCTTGACCGCGTCGAAATGCCAGATCACGTGGCCGGGCAGGATGCCCATTTCGTTGTACGGCCGGCGGGTAGCGGAAAAAATGTTCCAGCCTCCGGCGGCGGCGGTCGGCTGGCGCGGTTCCTCGCCCAGGACTTCATGCGTCGCGGCGAAAAGGGAAGCGTATTCCAGCGACGGCTGGGGGAGGATGGGAGGAAAACGCGAGCCTTCCTGCAGGCGCAGGACGCCGTTGTCATCGGTCCAGTCCAGGTGCAGCGGCTTCTCGGCGTAATGGTCGGGAAATACCCGCTTCATGCTGCCGAACCACACGCCCATCGGCGTGTAGTACTGCCCTTCCTTGTGCCGTATGAAGCTGGCCGGCAGCGTGACCGTGGCGCCGTTGAAGGGGCTGGTGTACTGGTCGATGAACTCGCCGGTCTCGAGATCGGTGAAGAACGAAACCGTGGACGGATAGCGTACCCACACGTGTTCCTCCACCTGCTTCCACCAGCCGGTTTCGCTGCCCAGGAACCCGTACATGGGCGTGACCGCGTCTTCCTGAACGGCAAAGACCTTGCCGCGGGTCTTGAAGACGCAGGGATCGCCGCCTTCGTTTCCGTAGGCGCGGACCATCGCACGGCATTGGCCTTCCGGATCGCCGGGCAGCGTCAGTGTTTCGGCAGTGGCGGCCGCCGCCGCTTCCGCCGCCAACATTCGAGGCGCGCCCACCCCGATACCCATCACGGCCGCACCCCGCAGCAATTCCCTCCGATTCATGGAACTCTCTCCCAAGCATGTTCAGACAGAAGTGCGTAACGATAACGCACCCGCGAGTGGGGCGTATGATTCGCGTTTTCGCCAGCGAGGGCGCCACCTGAGGATTCGATGAGCGTATTGCCCGCCGGGGAAGCGAAATTCGACTGGAGCGTCCCCGTCGCCGTGGTCGGCGCGGGCGGCTGCGGCCTGTGCGCCGGACTCGCGGCCCGCCAGGCGGGCGCCGAAGTGCTCATACTCGAACGCGACGCCGTGCCCATCGGCACGACCGGCATGTCCACCGGACTGATCCCGGGCGCCGACACCCGGATGCAGCGCGATAAGGGAATCGAAGACTCGCCGGAACTTTTCGCCGAGGACGTGCTGGCCAAGGCGAAGCGCCAGACCGACGCGGACGTGGTTCTGGCGCTGGCACGCGAGTCCGCACGCACCGTGGAGTGGCTGGCCGACGAATGCGGCGTGGCGCTGTCGCTGGTCGACAGCTTCCTCTACACGGGGCACAGCGTCAAACGCATGCACGGCAGCCCCAACCGCACCGGCGCCGAACTGATGGGCAGCCTGCTGGACGCCTGCACCGACGCCGGCGCGGACCTGCTGACGGACGCGCGCGTCAGCCACCTGTTCGCCGATGCCGACGGCCGCATAAGCGGGCTGCGCTGCGTGCGACCGGACGGCAGCACCGAGGACCTCGGCTGCGAAGCGCTGATCCTGGCCTGCTGCGGTTTCGCCGGCAACCAGGACATGGTGTCCGAATATATCCCCGAGCTGCGCCACGCCGAGTTCTTCGGCCATCCGGGCAACCAGGGCGAGGCGATCCAGTGGGGCCGGGAACTCGGCGCGGCGATCGCCGACATCCGCTCCTACCAGGGGCACGGCGGCCTCGCCAAGGGCTACGGCGTGCCGATCCTGTGGCCGGTCATCCTGGAGGGCGGGATCCAGGTAAACCTCGAGGGCCGGCGCTTTTCCGACGAATCGCTCGGTTATTCCGAGCAGGCGATGGAAGTGCTGGCGCAGCCGGAACACGTTGCCGTTACGGTCTACGACCAGCGCCTGCACGAGTTGATGCACGAATTCAACGATTACCGCGAAGCGATCACAGCGGGCGCGGTGCGAGAGGCCTCGACCCCGGGAGAACTGGCGGAATTGTTCGGGCTGCCGGCCGGGGCACTGGAGCAGACGCTGGCCGAGACGGCGGCCCTGACCCGGGGAGAAGCAAGCGATTCATTCGGCCGCGATTTCACCGGCAGGCCGGAACTCGCCGCGCCCTGGTACGGGGTGCGCGTGACCGGCGCCCTGTTCCACACGCAGGGCGGACTCAGGGTGGATGCGCGGGCCCGCGTCCTTCGCGCAGACGGCAGCGCCTTCCCCAACCTGTTCGCCGGCGGCGGGGCGGCGCGCGGCGTCTCGGGTCCGTCCCGCTGGGGCTATATCGCCGGCAACGGCCTGCTCACCGCCACCACCTACGGAAGGCTGGCGGGCGAAACCGCCGCCGCCCTCCCCTGAACGAAGCGAAGGCGGCGCAAACGCGCGCCGGTATGATTCGCGCCATGGGAAAGAAACGCGCGTGGCTTGCTGTGGCCCTGATCGTGCTTGTGGCGCTGCTGGGCACGCTCGGCTGGATGGCGAGCGACTATCGCCTCTGGATCCGTTTCGCGACCTGGCCCCAGTCTGCGGACGATCCGGCCAATGCCCGTAAGTTCTCGCCGCAGGTACCGATCGTCTATGGCGACAGCCCGGCTCCCGATACCGGGCAGGACCTGGTCATCCCGCAGGATGTGCTGGAGGAAGCCTGGGACTACGCGCAGAGCCAGCAAACCTATGCGCTGCTGGTTTCCGTCAACGGCGAACTGCAGTTCGAACGCTATGACCGCGGAGCCAATTCCAGAACGCCCTACAACTCCCAGTCGCTGCACAAGAGCGTGACCGCCTTGATGCTGGGCGCGGCCATTTACAACGGCGCGATCGAATCCGAGGACCAGCCGGCCTCCTTCTGGCTGGAGGAGTGGGCGGGCGATCCGCAGCGCTCGGGAATCACCCTGGCGAACTTGGCGTACATGGAAGGCGGCCTGGAGCGGGGCCGCTTCGCCGTCAGTCCGTTCGCCCCCGGCGCGCGGCTGTTCCTGACCGGCCACCTGGCCCGTGAAGCGCTCGGCACGCCCATGGCCGCGGAACCGGGCGCCGAGTACATCTGGTCCAACGCCAGCGTGCAGGCGCTTTCGATCGCGATCGAGAGGGCCGCCGGACGGTCCTGGGCACAACTGCTGCGGGACTGGATCTGGGAGCCGCTGGGGGCCGGAGAAGCCTGGGTGCAACTGGACCGCCCCGGCGGCAATGCGCAATCGTTCTGTTGCCTGATATCCAACGGGCGCAACTGGCTGCGCATCGGCGAGCTGATGGCCGCAGACGGCGTCTGGCAGGGCCGCCGCCTGCTGCCCGAAGGCTGGGTGGACCGAATGACACAGGGCGCGTCCACCAATCCCAATTTCGGCATGCAACTGTGGCGAAACGAACCCTACTCGCCCACCCAGCTTCGCATGTCGAAGCCGCACCTGGAAGTGCCGCGCGACCCGGCGCTGGCGGCGCCCGACGCCTGGTACATGGAAGGGCACTTCTCGCAGCGTGTCTATGTCGTGCCGTCGCTGGGGCTGGTGGTCGTGCGCTTCGGAGAAGACCGCCTGGACTGGGACGAAGCGAAGATGATGAACGGCCTGATCGGGGCGCTGAAGCCCGCTTCCTCCGTGTCCCTCAGCGTCGCCATCCCCGATCATGCGTTCGGCGAGCGCGCCGCGCCGCGTCCGCCCGATTACGAAAGCCGGGACAACTGGGCGCGCTATCCGGATGGCGAAGAAACGCTCTCAGCGGAGCACGCCGCCGGCTTCTATATCCACCCCACCACCTGGCCCGGAAGCGAATGGAACGCCACCGTGCCGGATGCCGAGGCGCGTCCCGCCGTGGATGCCGTGGTGGCGTCGCAGGCGAGCGTGCTGGATGCCTGCTGCGCGGTCTATGCCCCGCGCTATCGCCAGGCTGCTTCGGCCGCCGTTTTCGATCAGCGCGGCAATCGGGATCCGGCTTACGGGCTGGCCTTCACCGATGTCGTGCGCGCGTTCACGCATTTTGCCGAGCGCACCGGCGACCGCCCCATCGTGCTGCTGGGCCACAGTCAGGGCGCGCTGCACGCCGAGCGTCTGCTGAGCGACGTCATCGCAACGGACGATGCGCTCAGGAAACGCATGGCCGTCACTTATATCGCCGGCATCCCGGTTCCGCTGGGCTCCTACCTGGACAGGCTGGAGAGCTTCAAGCCATGCCGGAAGAGTGACGATACGGGCTGCGTGGCCTCCTGGGTCACATTCGGACCGACCGGCGACGCCCGGGCCGCCGAGTTCGCCACGGCCCAGCGTTTCCCGCAATACCAGCGCGAAGGCGGCGGCCTGGACGTGCAGTGCAGCAACCCGCTGAACTGGTCGGCGCCGGGCGAATGGACGCCAGCCTCGGCCAATCGCGGCGCGGTGGCGCCCGCGCTGCCGGGACAGGTACGGCGCGCCTCGATCCCCGGAGTCACCGGGGCCTGGTGCGACCGGGGAATACTGCGGCTTGACCGTACTCCGGCCACGCCCTTCGACGCCCTGATGCTGCCTCGAGCCAGCTACCACTACTACGACGTGGCGCTGTTCCACGCTGCACTGAGCGCCAACGCATCCCTCCGGGCACAATCCTGGCGCGAATCCCAATAGCGCAAATCGCCGCGAGCGCAAACCACCTTTCCCAGGAACGTTGGAGGCAGGATGCCGACACCGAGCCCACAGGGATGTGCTTGTAGGCGTGTCCTGGGAAAGGTGGTTTGCGCTCGCGGCGATTCCCCCGGATTGAGGCTGGCGTATATACTCGACTTCGATCCGCTTGGGGAGGCGGAATTCTCTTGCACTTGAATAGGGGACAACCATGACCTTATCGCGTTTCACGCGCCCGGCGATCGCGCTCGCCGCCCTTTCCTTGCTTGCCACCTCGCTGCCGGCACAGGAAATCGAAGAAATCGTCGTCACGGCCCGAAAACGGACCGAATCGGTACAGGACATCCCGCTGAGCATCTCCGTGTTCGACGAAGAAGCCATTGCCGCGGCCGGCATCAGGGACATCGACGACATCGCCCGGCTCACGCCCGGCCTGGTGTTCGACAAGGGCTGGATCCCGCAGGACACCCGCCCGCATATCCGCGGACTTCCCACCGACCGCGGCCGCGCGCCGGTCGGCATCCTGGTGGACGGAATCGACATCTCGTCGGAATCGATGCTGACCTCGGGCGGCGGAATGCTGATGAACCTCAAGGTCATGGACATCGAGCGCATCGAAGTGGTCAAGGGTCCGCAAAGCGCGCTGTACGGCCGGGTGGCCTTCGGCGGCGCGGTGAACTACGTCTCCAGGGCGCCCAGCGACGAAATGGAGGCCAGCTTTTCCGCCGACGTGGGCGACTACGGGCAGATGGAAGCCCGCGTGGGCGTGTCCTTCCCGGTATCGGAGACCCTCGGCCTGCGGATCAACGCCGTAACGGCGCAGCACGACGGCTACTACGAGAACGAAGTGTCGGGCGAAGGCATTGGCGGTTCGGACTCCACGGGCGTGTCGGCAGCGGCCGCATTCCGGCCATCGGACACGTTCAAACTCGACCTCAGGGTTGCCTACTCGTCGGACGAATACGAAATCCGACCGCAAATGCAGCTCGCCAGCAAGACCGGCCACGCCGATCCCGTCTATTTGCCCGAGCACGTCGTGGGACTCTTGGCGCCGGGCGCATTCGGACCGGCTCCCTACCCCGCGAATGTCTTTGCGCCGCCGCCCGGAGCGATCACTCTGCTGGACAGGATTACCGCCAGCCTGAACCCTTACACCGGCGAGGACTACGAGGGAAGCACCTTCGATTCGCTGCTGCTGCACGCGCGCGCCGAATGGGACTTCGGCGGGGCCAAGCTGAACGCCTGGCTGGGCAGCACCTCCGCCGAAACCACCCAGAACATGGACGTGGACTACTACGGAGAGCCCTGGGGGCCGGTTTTCCTGCCGTCGCCCGGCGTCAACGAACCCCTGCCCGCGCAGTTCCTTTTCGACCTGGATGCGGACATTGACCAGACCAACCTCGAGCTCAGGCTCGGCGACCTGGAATCCGACGGGTTCCGCTGGGCCGTGGGCGGACTGTACTGGAACGAGGAAGTGCGGCAGAAGAACGGAAACCTGATCGTGCTGATGTTCGTTCCGTTCATTTCCGCGGGCCAGAACGTGGCCGCGCAAAGCCCCATCACGAAGCGCGACGAGGGGCGCGATACCGATCACTGGTCGGTGTACGGAATCCTCGAATACGACTTCAACGACAGGCTGACCGGCTCGGTGGAAGCCCGCTACTCGGATGAGTCCACGGACACCTACTGGACCGTGGGCGGGAACGGCATGATCGGCGCCGCGTTTGCCGGACCGATCCCCGTAAACAACAATCCGACCGTCCAGCGGGGTTCCGAGGACAGTTTCTTCACGCCTCGGTTCACGCTGGAGTACCAGTACTCCGAGAACATACTCACCTACGCTTCCATCGCCAAGGGCGTCAAGCCCGGCGGCGTGTCCACGATCGCGAGTCCGAACCCCCTTACCGCGCGCTTCGCGCCGGAGGAATTGTGGAGCTACGAAGCCGGATTCAAGAGCACGCTGGCCGATGGCCGCGTGACGTTCAACGCCGCGGCGTTCTTCATGGATTACGAGGGCAAACAGACGGTCAGCCTTGAGCCCAGCGTAACCGCGGCCACCGGCTTCGACCTGGTGGTGGGCAATGCGGGCGCCGCGGAAATCAGGGGCTTTGAAGTCGAGGGCGCGCTTGCACTCACGGAAGAGCTGCTGATTCGCGGCGGATATACGTGGCTGGACAGCGAGTACACCGACTATGTGAGCCTCACCAATAGCAACCTTACGATCGGGCTGGTAGGCGATTGCACGCTGCAGCAAACACCCGCCGGGTTCTTCCTCTGTTCGGTGGATCAATCCGGCAGGGAGATGGAGCGCGTGCCGCGTCACAACTTCAACGTCTCGGCCAGCTATACCCGCCCCGTCGGCAACGGCATGAACCTGCAGCTCGACCTGCTCATGCAATACCAGAGCGAGCGCGGCATCGCGGTAGGACGTCGCAACGTGTTCGACTCCTGGGTCAACGTCGATGCGCGCATCGGCCTGCAGGCCGAGCGCTGGAGCGTGTTCGCCTACGTCGATAACGTAACCGGCGACGACACGGTGCGCACGGCGCAGTCCTCCGGCGACTTCTTCGCCCTGGGCAACTTGGCGACCGTGATCTTCGCGCCGGACAAGCGCCAGGCGGGAGTGCGCTTCAGCTACTCAATGTAACGGGGTCTATACCTGCGCCAGTGCCTGGTGCAGGTCGGCGATGAGGTCGTCGGCGTCTTCGATGCCGCAGGACAGCCGCACCAGGTTGCCGGTGATCTCGGCGGTCTCGCGGGCCTCGGGCGTCATCGCCGAGTGACTCATCAGCGGCGGAAAGCCGGCAAGGCTTTCCACGCCGCCCAGGCTCTCCGCGACCGTGAACAGTTCCAGGGCGTTCAGCAGCCGCTCGGCCGCGGTTTCGTCGCCATGAAGATGCAGCGACACCACCGCCCCGAAGCCGTCCATCTGCCTCTTCGCGACGTCATGCTGGGGATGGTCTTCAAGGCCGGGGTAGTGAACCTGCGCCACCTTTTCATGCTGGCGCAGGTCCCTCGCTATGCGCCCGGCGTTCTCGAACTGGCGGCGCACCCGCAGTTCCATCGTCTTCAGCCCGCGTAAGGCCAGGTACGAATCCAGCGGCGCCAGCACGCCGCCCGTGCGGGTGCGCACCCGCTTGAGGCGCTCCGCCAGCTCCCCGCCGGCAATACTCAGGGTGCCGCCCAGCACGTCCGAATGCCCGGCAACGTACTTGGTAATGGAGTGCATCGAAATATCGCAGCCCAATGACAGCGGCTGCGTCGCCAGAGGCGTAGCGAGCGTGCTGTCCACGCAGCTCAGGGCGCCCTGCTCCGCACACAGTGCCGATATGGCCTTGAGGTCGGTAATGCGCATCAGCGGGTTTGACGGCGTTTCCATCCACACCAGCCGCGTGTTCTTGCGCCAGGCGGCCTGCACGGCGCCAGGGCCCTCGTCCTGGTGAACGTAGCTGACCTCGAAGCGGGCCTCGCCCGCCACCCGCAGCAGGTTGAAGCTGCCGCCGTACACGTTGGCGGGGCCGATGATGTGATCGCCGGGCTCGAGCAGTTCCAGCACCGCGTTGCTGGCTGCCTGGCCGGACGAGAAGGCGAGGGTTCCCGCTCCCCCTTCCAGCTCGTTCAGGGCCCGCTCGAAGGCGTTGCGGGTCGGATTCGACAGGCGAGTGTAGATGTGTTCCGGCCGCTCCCGCACGGCCGGGTAGGCGAAGGTGCTGCTCTGATGGATCGCAGGCATGACCCCGCCGGTTGCGGCGTCGTGGGTGTCGCCCGCGTGTACGCAGCGAGTGGAATTGCCCTGCTTCTTGCTCATGGTGCTGAATCCTGAAGGCGCATTATGGCGGGAAGCGCCGAGAACACAATACTCGTGACGCGTCACGGCAACAGGTCGGGGACAATAGGGCGATGGCGGCGGTGCGAAGTCTGGGTTCCCTGTTGAGGGAGGGGACAAGGCGGCTTAAGAGCGTCAGCGACAGTGCGCGGCTGGATTGCGAGTTGCTGCTGGCGCATGCGCTGGGCGTGGACCGCACCGCGCTTTACGCGCGCACGGCGGAAGAGTCGCAAAGCGGGGCCGTGCAGCAATTCGAAGCACTGCTGGCCGAACGCGGCGCCGGAAGGCCCTTGGCGCAGATCATCGGTCGCCGGGAGTTTTATTCGCTGGAATTCGAGATCAGCCGCGACGTGCTGGTGCCTCGGCCGGAGACCGAGTTGCTGGTGGACGTCATCCGCGACGGGGTCAGTTCGGCCGACGGGATTCCACGAATACTGGAACTGGGGACGGGGTGCGGCGCGGTTGCTGTCGTACTGGCCCGGACCCTGCCTGAATCGCAATTCGTCGCCACCGACAGTTCCCGCCTTGCGCTTGCCGTCGCGCAGCGTAACGCCGCCGGGCTGGCGCCGGGCCGGGTGCGCTTCGTTCAGGGCCCGTGGTACGGTCCGCTGGAGGGCCGGCGCTTCGACGCCATCGCCTGCAATCCGCCGTACGTGGAGTCGGCCCTGTGCGGCGACCCGCCGCTGTGCTTTGAACCGCGTGCGGCGCTGGATGGCGGTCCGGACGGCCTGCGGGAACTGCGCCTGGTCATTTCCGGCGCGCCGCCGCACCTCAACCGCGGAGGAATGCTGGTGGTTGAGCACGGCGCGGACCAGGGCGCGCCGGTCCGCTCACTGATGCGCCACGCCGGACTTGGACCGCCGGTCACGCATCGCGACCTGGCGGGCCATGAGCGCGTAACCTCAGCCCGGATTTAGTCGGCGAGATTGGGCGCCAGCCAGAGGCGCGCTTCGTCAAGCGTGATCTTCTTCCGCCGGGCGTAGTCGGCGAGCTGATCGTCTCCGATCAGTCCGATATTCGGGTAGCGGGACCGGGGATGGGCGAAGTAGTAGCCCGACACCGTGGCGGCCGGCCACATCGCGTACGACTCGGTCAGGCGCGCGCCGATGCGCCGCTCGACGTCCAGCAGGCGCCAGATCAGTTCCTTCTCGCTGTGGTCCGGACAACCCGGGTAACCCGGCGCGGGACGAATGCCCCGGTAGCGTTCGGCAATCAGGTCCTCGTTGCTGAACGACTCGTCGCTCGCGTATCCCCACAACTCCCTGCGCACCTTCTCGTGCAGATACTCCGCGAACGCTTCGGCTGCCCGGTCGGCCAGCGCCTTGAGCTGGATGGCGCCGTAGTCGTCGGCCACATCCCTGCCGCGGGCCAGCTTCGCTATGGTCTCGTCCAGATTGCCCCCGGCGGTGACCGCGAACATCCCGACCCAGTCGCCGCCCGCAGTGGGCGGGGCGACGAAGTCGGCCAGCGCGGTATTGGCCCTGCCCGGCGGCATTCGCCGCTGCTCGCGCAGGCCGTGAATGCGCCCCAGTTCCGTTGCCCGTGATTCGTCCTCGAACAACACGATGTCGTCTCCGTGGGAAGCGGCCGGGAAAATTCCGGCAACGCCCGCCGACGGGAATTCGATCTCCCCGGCCCTGATGGGTTCGATCAGCGAGCGGTGCAGGTCGTCCCAGAGTTCGCTCGCGGCCTTGCCCTTCTTCGGATCATCCAGAAGCTGGGGGAATTTCCCGTGCATCTCCCAGGCTGCGAAATAGGGCTGCCAGTCGATGTAGCCGTATAGGTCCTCCAGCGTCGGCGACTGCGGTTCGACAACGCCGGTGCGCGCGGGCTCGACCGGAGGTTCCGCGCCCCAGTCGATCTCGAGCCGATTGCCCCGCGTCTCCTCAAGGCTGAGCAGGTCCTCGCGCCGGCGCTTGCCGGCCGGCTGCTCCCGGCGGCGTTTCAGGTCGCGGGCGACGCCGCGCAGGTACGCGTCGCGCCCGGCGCCGCTCAGTTCACTCAGCACCCCCACCGCCCGGGACGCGTCCTTCACATACACCACGCCGCCCTCGTAGGCCGGATCGATCTTCAGCGCCGTATGCCGCGGCGAGGTGGTGGCGCCGCCGATCAATAACGGCAGGTCCATGCCGCGACGCTGCATCTCGCCGGCCACGTGCACCATCTCGTTGAGCGAAGGCGTGATCAGGCCGGACAGACCGACGTAGTCGGCCTTTTCCCTGACGGCGGTGTCCAGGATCTCCTCGCAGGGCGTCATTACGCCGAGGTCGATGACCTCATAGCCGTTGCACTGCAGCACCACGCCCACGATGTTCTTCCCGATGTCGTGCACGTCGCCCTTGACCGTCGCGACCACCAGGCGCCCGCGGCTGGACACGCCGCTGCCCTCCTGTTCGATAAAGGGGATGAGATGGGCCACGGCCTTCTTCATGACCCGGGCCGACTTGACCACCTGCGGCAGGAACATCCTGCCGGTGGCGAACAGGTCGCCCACGATGTTCATGCCGTCCATCAGCGGGCCCTCGATCACGTCCAGCGCCCGTTCGCTGCCCTGCCGGGCGGCCTCGGTGTCCTCCACCACGTGGGCGTCCAGCCCGTGCACCAGCGCATGGCTCAATCGCTCCGCCAGCGGCAGAGCGCGCCACTCCTGTTCGTCGCGGTCCTGCCGCGCTCCCCGCCCCTGGTATTCCTGCGCCAGTTGCAGCAGCCGCTCGCCCGCGCCCGGGTTGCGATTGAGGATCACGTCCTCCACCGTGTCGCGCAGCCGCTTGGGGATGTCCTCGTACACGCCCAGCTGGCCGGCGTTGACGATCCCGAAGTCCATGCCCCCGGCGATGGCGTGATACAGGAACACCGAGTGCATCGCCTCGCGCACCGCATTGTTGCCGCGGAACGAGAACGACAGGTTGCTGACCCCGCCGCTGGCATGCACGCCGGGCAGCCGCTCGCGCACCCGGCCGGTGGCCTCGATGAAAGCGCGGCCGTAGTCGTCGTGCTCCTCGATACCCGTGGCGACGGCGAAAATGTTCAGGTCGAAGATGATGTCTTCCGGCGGAAAACCAGCCTCTTCCACGAGCAGCCGGAAACTGCGCTCGGCGATCGCGACCCGCTCATCGACGCTCTCGGCCTGGCCCTGCTCGTCGAAAGCCATGACGATCACGGCCGCGCCCAGGCGCCGGATCTCGCGCGCCTGCTCAAGGAATTCCTCCTCGCCGTTCTTGAGACTGATGGAATTGGCCACGCCCTTGCCCTGCAGGCATTTCAGGCCGGCAACCAGCACCTCGAAACGCGACGAGTCGATCATGACGGGCGCCCGCGAGATGTCGGGCTCGGCAGCCAGCAGGTTGACGTAGCGGCGCATCGCGGCCTCGGAATCGAGCAGCCCTTCGTCCATGTTCACGTCCAGCAGGTTGGCGCCGGCCTCGACCTGCTGGCGCGCCACCTCCACCGCGGCGGAGTAGTCGTCCGCCTCGATGAGCCGCCGGAAGATCGCCGAACCGGTAACGTTGGTGCGCTCCCCCACGTGAACGAAGCCGGTGCTGTCGTCGATGTTCAGCGGCTGCAGCCCGGCCAGCCTGGTGATCGGCGGCGGCGCGGGCGGGGTGCGCGGGCCGATACCGGCCAGCGCCTCGCGCATCGCCCGGATGTGCTCCGGCGTCGTGCCGCAGCAGCCGCCGGCCAGATTCAGCAGCCCCTCCCTCGCCATCGCTTCCAGCGTGGCCGCCATCTCCTCCGGCGACTCGGTGTATTCGCCCAGTTCGTTGGGCAAACCGGCGTTGGGGTGGACGCTCACGGGCAATTCGGCGACCCGCGACAGTTCGCGCATGTGCGGATGCAGCTCGGTCGCGCCCAGCGAGCAGTTCAGGCCGATGGCGGTCATGGGCGCATGCCGGATGGAGTTGTAGAAGGCTTCCACGGTCTGGCCCGACAGCGTCCGGCCCGAAGCGTCGGTAATCGTGCCGGAAACGATTACGGGCAAGGTGCGCCCCAGACTGTCGCCGGCGCGCGCGATAGCGTACAACGCCGCCTTGGCGTTGAGGGTATCGAAAATGGTCTCGATCAGCAGCAGGTCGGCGCCGCCTTCCATCAGCGCCCGGGTGGCGATCTCATAGGTGGCCGCGAGCTGGTCGAAATCGGTGGCCCGGTAGCCGGGGTCCTCCACGCGCGGCGACAGCGATGCGGTCCGGTTGGTGGGCCCCAGGCTGCCGGCCACGAAATAGGGCCGCCCGTCGCGCTGCTGGGCCGCGTCCGCGGCCTCGCGGGCGATCTTCGCCGATGCGCGGTTGATGTCGGCTACCCGGTCCTCAAGGCCGTAGTCCGCCTGCGATGGCGCATTGGCGGTAAAGCTGTTGGTGGTCAGGATGTCGGCCCCGGCCTCGAGATAAGAGTCGTGGATCTCACGCACGAAATGCGGCTGGGTCAGGCACAGCAGGTCGTGGTTGCCCTTCAGCACCTGGGGCCAGTCGGCAAACTCCCGACCCCGGTATTGCTCCTCAGAAAGATCCAGGGTCTGGGCAAGCGTGCCCATCGCACCGTCGATGAAAACGATTCGGGTGCGGATCAGTTCGCCCAGGGCCTCGGCCCGGGCCGACGGACTGTTCACGACTGCGGACCCGGGGCGCTCGATCCCAGCGCCTCGCAGATGGCCGCGGTCAACGGCGCCCGATTCATCGTGTAGATGTGAAAACGCTCCACGCCATTCTCCGCAAGGTCCCGAACCTGGTCCAGCGAGAAACCCTCGGCGATTTGCCTGACCGCGTCGGGATCCTCCCCGGCCTGTTGAAAACGCTCGCGCAGCGCGGCCGGAACCTCCACGTGGGTCTTGCCGGCAAACGAAAACACTTGCCTGTAGTTATGCAGGGGCATGATGCCGGGCGCCAGCAGGTGCTCCATGCCCGCTCCCGCGAAAACATCGCGCAGCCGATAGTACCTGTGGTTATCGAGGAAGAACTGGGTGATGGCCAGCGTGGCGCCGGCGTCGAGCTTCTGCTTCACGAACTCCAGGTGCCGGCGCAAACTGGCGCTGTCGCCACCGCCGTGCTCTGGGTGCGTGCCTACCATGACCTCGTTAATCCCCTCGGCCCTCAGGTCGGCGATCAACTCCACCGTCGAGGAATAGCCACGTTTGCGCACTTCGTCCGGAATACCGTCCGCAGGGATGTCTCCGCGCAACGCGATCATCCTCCGCACGCCCTGCGCGACGTAGCCCCGCACGATCTCCCGCACCTCGTCGCGGGTGTGCGAGACGTGGGTTAGATGGGGTGCGCAATCGATGCCGAAGTCCTGGCGGATCCGCCGCACCCAGCGCGCCGTACCTGCCCGCGTCGAACCGCCCGCGCCATAGGAAACCGTGCAGTACAGCGGACCGTACGGCAACAGGCGCTTCAGCGAGGCTTCCAGCATTGCGGTCAGTTCGTCCGTGCGTGGCGGAAAGAACTCCAGCGAAATTTTGGCGGGTGGGCTCATGGGCTTGGTTCGGCGTGGACAATTCACGCTGCGCGCATCATACTCACTCGCTCGCCCATTTGGCCCGGCGGCTATCCATCGCGGCCCACTTCACGCCGCGAACTCCGCCAGGTAATCGGCCCCCCGGCATGTCCAGCTCCGCATTATCAACGCCCGCCTATCGCCGTTTCCTGATCGGCAGCACCATCACCACGCATGGCCTGTGGATCCTGCGGCTGTCGCTGGGATGGCAGGCCTGGCAGCTGACCGAGTCGGAGTTTTTCGTCGCGGCGGTGGCGTTTGCGGCGTATTTCCCGGTGGCCGTGCTGGGACCGGTATTCGGCGCATACGCCGACCGCTGGGACCGGCGCAGGGCGGCGCAGACCTTCAACGTGCTCAACATCGGCGTCACTGCCGGCCTGTTCGCCCTGTCGGCCCTCGGCCTCATGACGCCGGCCGCGCTGTTCCTGCTCGCGCTGTCCTTCGGCGTGTTCAGCGGCGGCTATACGCCCATGCGCCTAGCCCTGATGGCCAACCTGGTGCCGTCCATGCAACTCGCCAGCGCCGTGGGACTGGGCGCGGTGAGTTTCAACGTCGCGCGCGTCATCGGCCCGGTGCTCGGCGGCTACATCATCAAGTTTTTCGGTCTGGCGCCGGCGTTCGCGATCAGCACCGCCACCTTTCTCGGCATGGCATGGGTGCTCTGGGACCTGAAGCTGCAGCCGGTGGCGCGCGAACTGGAACGGCAGATCGGACTGGCCCGCCTGCTGCGCGACGGCGTCAGTTACACCCTGCGCCATCCCGCAATCCGCTACTACCTTGTTCTCGTGTTGATTGGCGCCACCTTCGGACGGGCGCTGTTCGAGCTCATGGCGCCGTACGCCGACGAAGTCTTTCAACGGGGCAGCGACGGAATGTCACTGCTGATTTCCTCTTTCGGCGTGGGGGCGGTAGCGGGTGGCTTCTGGGTGGCCCGGAACAAGGACCTGAAGCAGCTTCGCACATCGGCCGCCATTTGCGTGGCGCTGGCCGGCCTGCTGATCGTTGCCTTCGGCTTTACCGGCAATTTCTGGCTCGCCATGCTGCAACTGCCGTTCTTCGGATGCGCCCTGACCATTTGCGGCGTGGGATCGCAAACGCTCACCCAGGCGGTGGTCGAGGAAAAATACCGGGGGCGCGTCATGAGCTTGTGGAGCGTCGTTGCTTTCGGCGGCGTGGCGCTGGGCAGCGCGGCGCTCGGAGGTTGGGCCCAGTCGATCGGTTTGACCACGGCCACCGTGTACTGGGGCGGGGTGGCGGCGGTGCTGGGACTGGCCACCCTGCTCTGGATGCCGCGAATCCCCAATCCAGAGGTTGCCGGCGCGTCCTGACGAGGCCCGCAAAGGGCGAGTCAAGTTACGTTCGTGCGGCCCTCGCCTTTTTCCTGCCCGTCCCGTCCGGGAGACGCCATCCTGGCTCGATTCTCGCTGTCCCTGCTCCAACGCTCCCTGACGGGACGGGCAGGAAAAAGGCTTCCGCAGCGGCTGTCCGATTATTCGTGGCGCAGGGCTTCGATGGGGTCCAGCGTTGAGGCGCGGCGGGCGGGCCACAGGCCGAAGACGATGCCGATCAGCAGGCTGCAGCCCAGTCCGACCCCGATCGATTCCGCCGCCACCACGGTCTGCCAGTTGAAGAACTCCGCCAGCAGTTTCGAGGCTCCCCAGCCGGCGGCCACGCCCAGCAAGCCGCCGAGCAGGCACAGCAGCGAGGATTCGACCAGGATCTGCGACATGATCGCGCCGCGGGTCGCGCCTATCGCCCGGCGCACGCCGATTTCGCGGGTGCGTTCTGCCACCGTCACGAGCATGATGTTCATGATGCCGATTCCGCCCACCACCAGGCTGACCCCCGCGATTGCCGGAAGCAGCAGGGCGAAGATACGGGTGGTTTCCTCGCGAACCTCCAGAAACTGCTTGCGGTCCAGGATCCCGAAATCGTTGTCCTCGCCAGGGCGGATCCGGTGCTCGCGGCGCAGAATGCGCTCCACGTCCACCAGCGCCTGCTCCACTGCCGAGCCGGAGCGGATCTGCACGTCCATGCTTTCGAGCCGGTCACTGCCGGTTACCCGGTACTGCGCCGTGGACAGCGGCACAAGCACATCGTCATTGGGATTCTGCATGCCGACCGAGCCGGTTTCCTCCAGGACGCCGATCACAGTGAACGGAACCCCGCCCAACAGCACGCTCTGCCCCAGCAGCGCGCTCGCCGTGGTTTCCAGCTTCCCGGGAACCTCGCTTCCGAGCACCGCCACGCGCAGGCGCGCCTCCTCTTCCTGCGGAACGAACATCCTCCCGGCGGCAATTTCGTAGCGGTGCAGCTCGGGATACTCGGTGGTGGATCCGATCAGCTCAACGCGGGTGTTGCTGTTGCCGAACTCGAACTGCAGGCGCTGAGTGATCCTGGGCACCACTCGCTCAAGATGGCGCGCGTCCCTTCGCAGCGCCGAGGCGTCGTCCACGCCCAGACTGCTGTTCTCCAGCGACACGCCCCAGAACCGCCGCTGGGAATTGGTGACCGCCAGGATGTCGGCCCCCAGCGCCTCCATCTGTTCCTCCACCGCACGCTGCGCGCCGGTACCCAGCGAAACCATGGTCACCACCGCCGCGACGCCGATGATCATGCCCAGCATCGTCAGCAGGGCGCGAAACAGGTTGGCGCCGATCGATTCCAGCGCCTGCCTCAGCACGTCAAGAAAGAACATTCTGCAAAGAATAGACCATTAGTCCTTCGTTCGCGTGCTTCCTCGCCCTTCGTTCGTCCCCCTCCTCGTTGGAGACGCCATCCCTGGCTCGATTCTCGCTGTCCTGCTCCAACGCTCCTACGAGGAGGGGGACGAACGAAGGGCTTTAGCCGGCGCCGCCTGCTAAAGGTTCCTCTTGCACACCGGTTCCGGGAACGTCGGAGGCAGGATGCCGACGCCGAGCCCACAGGGATGTGCTCGCTGGCGGTTCCCGGAACCGGTGTGCAAGAGGAACCGAGGGTTAGCGGAGTTGCGGCCGCGTCTCGTATGATCCGCTTTTCTGAATCAGCAGCGAGGTTTTGTCCGTCAGTTCCTGGGACTACATCGTCGTGGGCGCCGGTTCGGCGGGCTGTGCCGTTGCGAACCGCCTGTCCGCGGACCCGGACACGCGGGTATTGCTGCTGGAGGCCGGCGGGGACGACCGCTCGCTGTATATCCGGATGCCGGCGGCGATCATCCGCGCCATCGGCAATCCCCGGCTCGACTGGTGTTATCAGGCGGAGCCCGATCCCAGCCGCAACGATCGCGTAGACCTGTGGCCGGCCGGCAAGACCCTGGGCGGCAGCAGTTCGATCAACGGCATGCTGTACGTGCGCGGCGCGGACTACGACTTTGACCGCTGGGCCGCGGAAGGCTGCCCCGGATGGGCTTATGCCGACGTGCTGCCGTTCTTCAGGCGCATGGAATCCACGCCTCTCGGAGACGACCGTTATCGGGGCCGCACCGGTCCGGTCCGCACCGCGGCGCTGCGTACAACGCATCCGCTGGCGCACATCTTCGTGCAGGCCGCCGTCGAGTCGGGATTGACGCTCAACGACGACTACAACGGCCGCACCCAGGAAGGCGTGGCTTATACCGAAGTGAATCAGCAGCGCGGCCGCCGCTACAACGCTGCGAGGGCTTATCTGCATCCCGTGCGCCGGCGCCGGAATCTCGCCATCCGTACGCACAGCGTGTGCCGGCGGCTGCTGTTCGAGAACGGCCGCTGCGCGGGCGTGGAGTATCGAAGAGGCGGCCGTATGCATCGCGCCGAAGCCGGCCGCGAGGTGATTCTGTGCGCCGGCGCGATCGCCTCGCCCAAGTTGCTGATGCTGTCCGGGATCGGCCCGGCCGGGCAACTGCGCGACGCCGGCATCGAAATCGTAAAAGACCTCCCGGGCGTCGGCGCGAACCTCCAGGAGCACCCCGAGGGCATGGTGGGCATCGACGTGAACGTGTCCACCTACAACACCGAGATCAACAGCTGGAAGATCGTCTTGCACGGATTGAACTGGCTGCTGTTCGGTCGCGGCCCCGCCACCAGTCCGTACCCCCACGCAGTGGCCTTCATCCGATCCGCTCCGAGCGAGCCGCGGCCCGACATCCAGGTGCAGCTCGGCCCATATGCCTTCAGCTTCTCGGAAGAAGGCGTGATCCCTTATGACCGGCCGGCCATCTCCGCCGCGATCAACGTGTCCCATCCCCGGTCCCGGGGCAGCATACGACTGCGCAGCGCGGACCCGGATGCGCCGCCGGTCATCTCTCACGCGCTGCTGGACGACGACGACATGGGCCGGCTGATCGCGGGGTGCCGGCAGGTCCGTGAAATACTCAACGGCCCGGCGTTCGCGCCCTACCGAATCGGCGAGCGGCTGCCCGGGCCCGAGGTGCAAAGCGGCGACGATTGGCGCGACTACCTGCGCCGTACCGCCTTTCTCGGCTACCACCCCGTCGGCACGTGCAAAATGGGCACGGACAGACTCGCGGTCACCCGGTCCGACCTGACCGTTCGCGGCGTCGACGGGCTGCGCGTCGCCGACGCTTCGGTGATGCCCAGCCTGACCAGCGGCAACACCAACGCGACCGCGATGATGATCGGGGAACGGGCGGCGGATTTCATCCGTCAGGGCCAGCCCGAAGGGCGCCGAAACGACAAGGGAGAAGACGAACCATGGTAAACAGACGCACTTTCGTTACCGCCACGGCCGGCGCGACCGGCTCCCTGCTGGGTGCACGGGTTCTTGAGGCCGCCGCACCCAAATCGGTCGAGCCGCCGGTCAGCCCAGTCGTTTCCGAATTCCTCTATTTCGACGACCCGGTGGAGGAGTTTCGCGCGCAGATGCGCATGGAGCGGGACCTGGTCGACGAGCAGGGCACGACCCTGACCTGGTACCACTGGCTGGTCTTCGTCATCCCCGGGGGACGGCGCCCGGAGCCCCTGATCCGCTACGAGGGTATCGAGTACAGCTATTTCCGCCATCTCGGCGACTACAACTACCGCATCCACGCGCACAATATTTCATTGCCGCGGGACCTCCACACCAACGAATTTACCGATTCCGTGACCAATCCCATAACGGGCGAGCGGGTCGAGGTGCCGGTGACGCCGCTGCTGACCGATCCGGGAACCATCGGAAGCCCGATCGGTTTTCGCAACCTGGCGGGCGACGGGTTCGTCCAGTCTCCCTACCGCAAGTTCCGGATCGAGAACGACCTGATCAAGATGGACCTGGTTCGCAGCGCTCCGCCGGACTGGCCGGCCACGCACATCGAGAATTCCTGCAACTGGGTGGAATTCGACCTGTTCGCAAACGAGACCATCACGTCGCTGCCCGCCCACTTCTGCGGACACTACGCCTTCGAACATCCCGCCTGGCTGAAGATGCCGGAAGGCATGGGCCACCTGGCGGGCTTCTGGGATGGCAAGAAAATCAATTCCCCATCGGAACTGCCGCGCGAGTTTCTCGACCGCATGGAGCGCGAATACCCCGAACTGCTGGAGCCGCGCTGGGGCGAATTCGAACGCCCGATCCCGTTCGACCTTTAGGGCAGCCGGGTCCTCTACCCCTCAAACGTGTCCAGCACGGCTTCCGGGTCCTCCAACACGTCCGGATGCAGTTCCCGCGTGTAGCGCAGAAAATCGTCCGGCAGATCCGCGACCGACCGCGCCCTTGCGCCAAAGCCGTTGGACGCGGTATGGCCGGGAATGTCGCCCATATGCATCCACGGCCGCCAGCTGGTCATCGCCGAGTAGTTCACTCGGGCATCCACGCGGGTCAGGTTCGGATCGAGCACTTCGTCCAGCGGCGCGGACCAGACCGTCGATTCCTTGTAGAACATGCCGGGCAAATCGCTGTCCCTGGGCTTGACCCGGCCATGCTCCTCGTGACGCAGGTACAGGATTCCCGCGTGAATCCGTTCCCGGTGAATGGACTTGGTCATCAGAATCGAAGCGGCGGGCGAGAAAGCGCCCTGCGTGCTGTCCGGCTCGGGCTCGAACTCGTCTTCTTCATCAAGCCGCACCGCATACCGGGTGCTTGCGGGACCAAAACGGAATGCCGGCACCTCCACTGTGTGGCCCGCGAACGGCATGGCCAGTCGATCCAGAAGGGCGCCGGTCTCGAAATCGGTGTAATGGGTAATTTCCAGCACGATGGCCTCGAACAATTCATCGGAGACCTGCCGAAACCGGCTGAAAACCGCGGCCAGGAACCCGCAAAGCGGTTCGATCCGGCCCTGGGACACCGCGAATCTCTTCGCCCGCAGCCAGCCGATCACGAGCCCGGAATCCAGGCTGCCGCGCATCTTGACCAAGGCGCGTAACAGGTCGCGGTCGCTGCTCAGATCGAGGTCCGCGGATGCGGACGCGTTCAGCGGAAGCAGTCCCGGGCCGACCAGGGCCGCGCCGGCAACCAGCGATTGACACAACTGTCGGCGGGTAGCCGATACGCCGGGCTTCGGTTTCGGGGAAACAAGCGGCCTGATTTTTGACATGGGATTCCTTATTCGGTGAGTCCGGCCAGGACCAGGTTGGGCAGCGTGGAAGTGAGCCAGTCGGGATGGAAATAACCCAGCCGCAGTATCACCAGCTCCTCGTCCGGCATGACATACATGGTGCGAAAGCCGCCGCCCTCCAGGAAAAATACGCCGTCGGCTTCGATCGGCGGCCCGTGCGGCGCGGCCTGCTCGCGGTCCTGGACGTAGCGCCGGCCGCTGCCGGTCGGATTCCCCACCCAGATCTGGTAACCGTAATTCGGATAGATGCCCGAACCTGCGGTCATCTCCTCCACCCAGCCCTCCGGCCAGAGCCGGCGGTCCGCCACGCGGCCACCCGCGGCCAGCGCGGCGCCGTAGCGCAACCAGTCCCTGGGCGTGGCGCGATAGCAGCAATAGACCGCGGGCATGCCGCCCGGCCGGTCCATGTAGATCTGCGCCGGGCCGGCGCCCAGCGGGGCCCACAGCCTGCTGTTCAGATAGTCCTCGTAGGGCTCGCCCGTTGCGGACTCCAGCACCGCTCCCACCAGCTGGGCATTGGCGTTGGAGAAAGCGAAGAACTCGCCCGGAGTGTTTTCGAGGTCGAAATCCAGCGCCGCGGCGCGAAAATCGGAACCCAGCGATATGCGGGCGTTCTTGGCGTAGGGATCCGGATCTCCGGCCAGCGGCGGGTTCTCGAGCCCGCTGAGGTTCCGCAACAACTGGCGTACCGTGATCCGCCCCCGGTCGTCATCGCTCCATTCCGGAAGATAGCGGCCTACCGGATCGTCCAGCGATTTGACGGCGCCCTCCTCGATTGCGATCGCGACCAGCGGGGGAAGCAGCGACCGGGTCATCGCCCGGCCGGTGAACAACGATTCGGGGCCGATGTCTTGCCAGTAACGCTCAAGCTGCACTACGCCCCGGTGCAGCACCAAAAGCGCAACGCTGTTGTGTTGCTCGGTCCAGGACGCAGCCGCCTCCAGGGCGCCGGCGTCGATCGTGAGTTCCGCCACGCCAGCCGCCGGGAAGAATTCCCCGGGATTGCCGGGAACCTCCACGACAGGCTGGTAATAGCTCGCCGGCCACTCGCCGGGGTCCTCCGGCAGCGTGTACCAGCGGTACCAGAACCGCCAGTCAACGAACAGCACCGCAGCCAGGACGGCCACGGCGGCGGCAATGGCGATGAAAACGACTACGCGGCGCATCCCGATCTGCTCCCGCGTAATAACCCGGGAGGGAAGGCGTCTCGCCTTCCTGGAGGGCGGGACGCCCTCCCCCCCAGGGGCACCTTGAGGGCTACCGCCCTCACTCGAGCGACGCGGAGGCGCGGACGCGCTCCGCGAAGCGGCGCAGTTGGTCGTTGAAGCGTTGGGGCTGTTCGAGGAACACCGAGTGCCCGGCCTCTTCGTAGATGGTGAGGCTCACGTTCTCGCGGCTTGCCGCGAGTTCGGCTGCGTCTTCAAGCTGGAAGGGGTTGTCCTCCGCGCCCAGGGCAAACAGCACCGGCAAGGAGAGCCGATCCACGAGGTCCTGATTGTCCAGGCGCCGGTGCACCATGGCGCGGCGGACATAGGCCGGCACCATCAGGCCGAGTGACCGGAACAACTCCCGCTCGCGCTCGGGTAAGGGTGACGCGGTCAACAGATCAATCACCCGTTCGCCGGCGCGGATATTGTCGGCCAGGTCCCGGCTTTGCTGCAGTACGCGAATCTCCCCGAGCTCCGCCATGTCCGGGTCGTCCGTTCCGGGCATCCGCAACGGCTTCAGGCCGCCCTGGCCACCGGTGAGAATGATCCCGGCGATGCCGCTGATGCCATGCTCGCGGATATAGTCCATTGCGATCATCGTGCCGTACGACCAGGCGACGACCACCGGCCGTTCAATGCCGGTGGCCGAGACCACGGCGGCGACGTCCTCGGCCCAGACCGTGTGCTCGGTGTAGTCTTCCGCGGCCCACGGCTTGCCGGACGCGCCATGCCCCCTCAAGTCGAAGGCCACAAGGAAATTATCGTCGGCCAGATCGGAATTGAGCTGATGGACGAAGCTGTAGTGGCTCTGTCCGAAGCCGTGAATCAGCAGGATCGCGGGCGAGGACGGGTCCCCTGCCGTTACGACGTTCAGGGGGACGCCGCCCGCGCCTTCGACGGTACGGTAGTCCCAGTCCGCCGGCGAGCGCTGCGGAAGCAGCGCCGCCATCAGCAACACAGCGAGCGGTAGGACTCTTCGCAGAATTCTAGAAGCTCGCGGCCAGCGTCAGGCCGTAGGTGCGCGGCTCGGGCAGGGTCAGCTGGTAGCCCAGCGTGCCCGACAGGAAACTGCCCGTGGTCCGCTGCGATGCCAGCACGGAGTCGTCGTCGGTCAGGTTCTCGATCCACAACATAACGCTGTAGCGGTCGTTGCGCCAGCCGCCGCGAATATTCTGCAGCACCGCCTCCTCGGTCTTGGCGAGGTTCACGACCCAATTCCAGGTCGATGACTGGTACCAGGCATCCCAGCGGGCGAACCACTCGCCGTCCCCGCCCCATACGTTGTCGGCGGGCATGTTGAAGTCGACAGCCAGGGTCGCAGCATGATCCGGTGAGCGCGCGACCTCGAAGCCGCTTGCATCCCCGCTGCCATAGACCCGCGCATTGATGCCATCCTGATACACCTTGATGTCGCTCTTGTTGTAGTTATAGGACGCGGTGCCGACCCAGTTGTCGCTGAACGCCCAGCTACCCGCCAGCTCAAACCCCCAGATGTCGGTACTGCCGTTACTGTTGTAATCGACCTGTGGGCCGATCCGGTCCGACCCGATGATGAAAACGCCGTCACCGTTGCTGTCCACGTCCCGGGTGAATCCCCGGAAGCGCTGGTTTCTCCATTGCATGACATAGACCGCACCGTTCAGGAAGCCCCGGCCGTCGGCAAGGGTGTGCTTGCCACCGAACTCCCAGGAGTCCAACTCCGCCTGCAGGACTTCCTTGCCGATGCCTTCCGCCGCGAAAAACGCCGGAAAGGCGACAGTAGGCTCCAATTGAATGACCTCGGGGTTGAAGCCGCCGGGATTGTTACCCTTCGCATAGCTTGCATAGAGCAGGGTGTTCTCGGTCAATTTGTAGTCCACGATGACGCGCGGCAACTCCGCCTCGAAATCGGCGGCCAGGTCAATCTCGGCGCCGCCGAAAGGCTGGGCCGTGCCGATGGGGTCGTTCGGATCCAGCGGCATGGCCTCCTGAGTCACGGAGGAGGCGTTCGCAAGCGTTTCCTCTTCGTACCGGAACTCAAGGCTGACGGTAAGCTGCTCGGTAAGGTCATAAGCCACGCTGCCGAATATCGCCTGGTTTTCGACGTTCTCGGCGACGGCTGGACTGGGCCCGAAGAGGCCGCGGCCGCCTCTTCCGCTACGCGCGCGGATAGTGGGGTCGAAGCAGAAGGGCCCAGCAGCGCCCGGGCAGGGGAAGGCGCTTAGGCCTTCCTTGCCGTATGTCAGGTCGAGATAGTAGGCACCCACCATCCAGCGCAGCCGTTTGTCCTGGGGCGAGCTCAGGCGCAGTTCCTGCGACCACGACTCGTCCTTCCACCCAATGTAGACCAGGAGTTCGTCCGTGAGGAGTTCGCGCAACTCCGCCGTGTCCTCGCGGTATCGGCCCGTCACAGAACTCACGGTGTAGCCGCCGATGTCCCAGTCGATATTCAGGCTGGTGAGTTCGGTTGTGCGGTCCAGGCCCATGTTGTCCTTGTACACGAAGTCCTCCGGGGGCGACGTGTCGATGGAAATGCCGTTGGAGATCAGGTCTCGGCTCAGCGTCCCGCAGTAATAATTCGATCTCCCCGTAACGCCGTTGGTGGTGAACGGTCCGCAATTGTTGTTCTCGCCCTTGACCAAAAACTGAACGGCCAGCCCGTCGTCATCTTCGGTTCGCACATGACGCAGCTTGATGGAGAGATCTTCCGTGGGCGTGGCGTACAGGGTCACGCTGCCGGCGTTCGTCTGCTGGGAGCCCAGATCGCCGCCGGTGGGGTGCTCGTTCGTCCAGGCCCCATCGTAGGTGTAGAAGCGGCCGGAGGCCCGGACATACAGCCGGTCTTCCACGAGCGGACCCTCGGCGCTGACCCACGCATCCGCGCGGCCATTATCGCCAACGATCAGATTGATGTCGCCGTTGAATTCGTCGCCCGGCGTCCTGCTGATGAAATTGATGGCGCCGCCGAAGGTGGCGCGGCCGAAGAAGGCGCTTTGCGGGCCTTTCACGACCTCAACGCGCTCGATGTCGTTCATCGACAGCCACTGGCTGGTTCCCGGCAGATAGACGCCGTCCACGAACGCGGACGATGTCTGCGTGCTGCGCACGCTCGAGGGCGGGTCGATGGCGCGGAACCGGATCGCCGGATTGTTGCGGTTTCCGGTGTGGTTGCTCATGTGCACACCCGGGACGAACTGAAGCATGTCCTCGACGTCCGTGATCTGCTGCTCCCTGAGCTGCTCAGACCCGAAAGCCGTGACGCTCAGCGGGATGTCCTGGATCGACTCGTCGCGCTTGCGCGCCGTAACCACGATTTCTTCAAGTGCAAGGTCCTGCGCCATGACTGCCATGTCGGCAGCGAAAAGACTCATTAGGGCGCCGCCCAGCAAGAGGCGATTGTGCAGACTACGCATGATGCGTCCTCCCATTAGTCTTGAAATGCCATTCTAAGTAGTGATCGGAATAACCGCAATCACGCCATGGAGTCCAGATATTCGGATCGACTACCAGTTCCGGATGCTCCCGAAATGCCGCGATGCGTCCGCCCCGTCCGCGGGGAGATACGACGCCTGGCCGTTTGATCCGTCACGCGGAACATACCGATCGTAAACCGGGCGAAGCATTTCCATCGGGACTCCGGGCGGAATGGTGCGCGAGCGGCGGAAAGCCGCCATCGGGATGGTGGTCCTGACGAATTCCTCGTGCACCGACCTGGCGCGCGCCGCGATGGTTCCGCGCGGATCGAAGATGGCCGTGTCGCCCGAACCCGAGAACTCCGGAAAGCCCGGCTGCTCCGGCGAAACGGACTGGTTGCATACCACGCTCCAGAGCCGGTTGTGCCCGGCGATGACCTGGGCCTCGGTAAGGCTGTAACCTCCCGAAGACGAACTCAGGCGGATTTCGAGGCCCTTCATGGCCAGCGCGCGGACGATGTCCGGCTGCCTTGGCGTAATCGTGCAGGAGATATTGCCGATATCGGTGCGCGCGACCGGCAAAACGGCGTCCTCGCCGTACATCTCGCGATAGCGGTCGAGCACGTCGTAGATCCCGGTCGTGAAGATGTCCCAGCCGGGAATGAAGCCGCGAATATTGTTGGTTTTCCAGTGATTGGCGACCACGTTGCCCTCGGGACCTATCAGCACGCCGTTCAGCAGCAGATGACCCGGCCAGTCCGCGTTTTTTGCATAGGTGCCGAAGGTGATGTAACAGCCGTACTCCTTCGCTTTTTTGCCCAGCGCCTCGGTTTCCGGCCCCGGTATTTCGATGGCCACGCGCAGGACCTCTTCGCGCGTCCACGGGTTCCAGCCCATGATCGGCTGTTCGTGGAAGCAGATCAGGTCCTGCCGACCCGGAAAGCCGTTGGCCTTGTCGATCATGTCGAGCATGTGGTCGAGGTTGGCCTTCATCTCGGGCCCGGGGTTTTGCGTGTTGCGAACGGCCCGCATGATGGACTGCACGGCGGTCACCCGCACCGTGTCCTTGCGCAGCGGCACCCGCTCGTAGTCGCCGTCGGCAGCCACGCTCACGGAACCGCCACCATCGGCGGCCGCGTCGTCCGCACTCGCCGCCCGGCCCCCCAATGCCAGGGCCACCGCGCCGGCGGATCCGGCGGTCAACAACTGCCGGCGCCTCAATGACTCCGGGGTATCGTTCTTGCCGAGCTTCTCACTCATGTTTTTTCTCCTGGTTGATTCGCCGGGGATCCGAACTCGCGGTCCAGAAACGCCTTCACGGCACGGCCGGTGGCTTCCGGCCTCGAAATATGCAGGAAGTGCCCGCCGCCCTCGAAGATGATCTTTTCCGTGCTCGCCGCGTTCTTCATCGCATCGACGAACGCCTGTGCCGTTTCCGGCGACAGCGCCCTGCTGTCGCCGCCCCACATGACCAGCGCCGGCGCGCGGACCCGGGCCAGCACCCGTTCCGGGTTCCCCCGCTCGTACATCTGCATGGCAATGAACCCTTCCCGGTCGCGGCCGATTACGTTCCAGTAGTCGGTCTTGCGCTGGATCAGATCCTCGGTAATGTTGCCGTGGTCGTTGACCGAGTAACGCAGGTTGGCGCCCATTTCCTCGATCGTGTAGCGTTTCGGCATGAACGCCGTGGACGTGTCACGGACGCGCTCCGTGGTGCCGCCGCGGCCGCCGTACTCGATGCCCGCCGAGTTCAGCAGCACCAGGCCGGTCACGCGATCGGTTCGGGTGCCGGCATATCGGAACGCTACCAGACCCCCGTAGGAGGCGCCGGCGATCGCGAACCGCTCGATGCCCAGGTGGTCCATCAGGCTGTCCACCAGCGTCAGGAACCGGTCCACGGAGTAGTTGCCGCTCGGCACCGGACCGGTCAGACCGAATGCCGGAAGATCAAGCCGCACGACGCGATAGTCCGCGCTCAGAATGTCCACCCAGACGTCGTAGTCCTTGAGATCGCCCGTCGAACTGTGCACGAGCAGAACCGCGGGACCCGATCCCTCATCCTTGTAGTGGACGTTGATGCCGTCGTTGCCTTCCAGCACAACGAATCGGGAATCCGGGTCCGCGTACTTCGCGACGATATCCTCATAGCTGATCGTGCCGGCGGAAACCGGTTCGGCGCTGGTCTCCACCTCCGGGGAACAGGCAGATGCCGCCATCGCACCAACGGCCGCAAGGCAGGCAGGCAGTGCGACCCGGTGCGGACCCGGTTTCATGCTTCTATCCCTCAAGCGCGCCCGCGGGGTCGTTGTAAATCTCCGGGTGCCTGGTGCGGATGAGTCCCCGCAGCCTTTCCGGCATCGCATCGAAAGACGAAACCTTGCGCCCGAAACCGCGCGAGACGTAGTCGCCGGGCCTGTCGCCCATGCCCATCCAGGGCAGGTAACTCAGGATGTCGTTGAAGTGCCAGGTTGCCGGCGCATTCAGGACTTCCGGATTGGCCACGTCCTTCAGCGAACCGTGATAGGTACTCCAGTCGTTGCCGCGAAACGGCCGGCCGGCCTCCGGCGTCTCGGGTTCCATGCGGAAAATGGCGTCGTCCCGAACCCATACGTCGTCACCCTCGATCACGGCCGGTCCGAGCGGATGGATGCGGATGCTCCTGAACCCTTCCCCGGCCGGCCGCTCCTTCGGGTACTCATCGATGCTGCGCACCTGCGTCGCCGGCCTGGCCGGGAAATAGCCGACCTCGACCTCCTGGCCCGTAAACGGGTTTTTGAAGGTTTCCAGGAATTCGCCGGTCTCCAGGTCGGTGTAGAAGACCATGCTGATGGCCGTCGTTTCGTATGCGCCGTTCTCGCCGGCGTCCCGGGTCTTCAGCAATGCGCCCACATGGACGTCCCAAAGCGGGGTCGCTATCTTGTCTACCACGGCCATCCGCAGCAATTTCGCCCACCAGTAGACGATGCTGTCGTCCATCGTATGCGCGAGCTTGCGCGTGATCATGAGCGTGTGGTGCGGATCGGACGGATCCAGATCCAGCATCTCCGCGCGCGCTGCCGGAACCCTCACCAGGGGCGCGGCGGCGGCCGCTCCGATAAGACCGAGTGCCGTTCTGCGTTTCATGCGTTTCCTCCCGATTTGTCAGCGGCCAATAATACGGCCGGCCAACAGAGCCGGTCGGCCACCTCCAGCGCGAGGCGCGCTTGGGACTCTAGCATGTCCTCAGGAAGCCCGAGCCGATTGCAAACGAACCTCGGCCTGTCTAGACTCACGGGCCACGAATACGCGCATCAACCGGGAGGACTGTCATGCCGCACCAATTCGATTCACCGTTCAGTCGGCGCAATATCCTGTTGGGGGGCGCCGCTCTCGCGGCCGCCTCAGCCCTGCCCGGCTGCGGCCAGGGCCAGGACCAGAATCAGGCCGAGGACGGGGGCCAGGATCAGGCCCAGGACCGTATCGACTACGACTGGATGAACCCCATGGACAACCTGGAAGCGTATTTCAAGCTGACGAATTCGCTGAAGGACCGAGACTGGGTGCATGGCTGGTACTCGGGCCTGGTGTTCGGAATGCTGCCGAACAATACGCCCGATGCGCTGTTCGGCCTGGAAGGCTTCGGCCTGGGCTATACGGTGCGTCAGGAGAACGGCGCCTTCGCAAGCTTCTGGAAGGAAGTGGGCTTCTACAAGGATCTCAGGACCAACGAGATCATCGAGACCTGGGACAACCCGTACACCGGGGAGACCAACAAGGTCATGCACATCCACAATCGCATGGTCAAGGGCGTGTTCGGGCCCAATTTCCGCTCCCAGGCGCCGGTGGGAGACCAGACCGGCGAAATGTTCTTCAAGTTCCCCAACTACCGCGCGTCCGACGACCCCAGCAATCCCTTCATCCTGAACTGGCAGACCAGCGGCGATCAGACTTCCGTATGGCTGGACTTCCGCGGCGTGGTGCCCAACCTGCTCGACCCCGAGGTCTGGGTGCGGGAATCGACTGGCGAACTCCTGCCCGTTTGTGAAATGTTCGAGTACGTCTGCGACGACGACGATTTGCGCAATCCCTCACTGGATCGCGTGAAGCACAGCGGTTCCTGGATCCGCCTGGCCCCCTGGCTTCCGTGGCAGATGATGGGCCGGCACGAGGGCCGGCTGTTCTATCGCTGCACGACCCGGGGCCTCGGCAGCCTGGACGAACTGCCGGCGAACATCCTCGCCTACGCCGAGCAGAACTATCCGGAATACCTGGTCAACGAACTCGACGAGGACATGCCGAGCGAGTCGTCGTTCGAGGTCTACATGAAGGAGAACGAACCCGCCCCCACGTAGCGATCGGGGGTGAGGGCACTGCCCTCACGGCACTCCCCAGGGTTATTCCTCGACGGCTTCTCCGGAGTTCGGTTCGGCGGGCTCCTCGTTCGCGGCTTCCGCCTCGGCTGCGGCTGCCTTGGCGGCCTCTTCCTTGAACAGCTCTTCCAGGCGCAGTTGCAGACCGTTGCCGCGGAGGTTCCGGCCGACGGTCACGCCGTCGGTGCTGACCAGGAAGCTGGCGGGGATGGCGTCGACGCGATACATCTTGGCCACGGGGCTATCGAATGCGAGTTCGTCCGACACGTTGAGCCACTCGATGTTGTAGTCGTCCTCGGACGCCTGGCGCCAGGCTTCGCGTTCATCGTCCAGGTTGAAGGCGAGGATCTCGAATCCCTGTTCGCGGAATCGCTCGTAGGCCGCCTTGAGGTGCGGAATCTCGGCGATGCACGGCCCGCACCAGGAAGCCCAGAATTCGACCAGCGTGAATTTATTCCTGGCCACGACGTCAAAGAGGCGGATTTCCTCGCCGGCCAGGCTGTTGGCGGTGAAGTCGCGGATCGCCTCGGCCAGTTCCTCGACCCGTTTGGCCGTGAACACCTTGAGCAACTGCACCGTCAGGTTCTCACCCAGCAGCGACTCCAGTTCTTCCATGACCTTCACCTGCTCCTCGTCCTCGCCGTCCTGCCAGGCGGCCCGCAGCGCAAGCAGCCGGGCAACCGGATCCTCATACTCAAGATAGATGACGCGCAGGGATTCGGTAGCCGCTTCGCCGGGTTCGTCCAGCGCGGCGCGGATTATCTCGTTGTAGTCGCCGCCGCTGAAGGTGAGCGCGTCGGTGGCGGAATCCCACAGGACCTCATGCTCGCCGCCGGGCTCGGCAATCCCGCGTACCCGGAACTCGTCGGCCTTCGCGCCGGCAAGCAGGTTCAATTCGATGAGCAGGGGCTCGGACAACGGAATCCTCATCGTGGCTTCGCCGTCCTGGATGATCGCGATACCCAGCACCTCGAAGCCCGCGTCGGTGCGCGGGTCGGTGTAACCGATTTCGATCAGCTCGCCTTCGAACTTGTCCAGGCCGCTGGCCGTCACCGTGATGTCGCTTTCCGACGCCAGCGCGGCGCTTGCGGCGAAGCACAAACCAATTAGCAGATGTTTTTTCATGGTCGTTCTCCCTGGTTGGAGTTTACCTTGCGTTTCATTCGACGGAGGATCAGGGGATGGCCATAGCGACGGCCTGGGTCTCTTCCTCTTCGTCCGGCGTCAGTTCCTTCTCGGCCGCCTCTTCCCGCTCGATGCGTTCCTGCAATTCAGCGACGTAGGCACTGTCCTCAATCCGCTCGGCGATCGTTTGCAGCACGCGCAACACGCCCAGGCCGCTGTCGAGGCCGTTGGCGCGTACGAGCTCCAGCAGTTGCGCCCCCTCGTCGGAGTCCTGATACAGGCCCAGCAGCGTTAACCGCTCCTTCCATGGCAGCCGGCCTTCCTCCAGTATTCCGGCCACCCGATCGAACTGCAGGGATCCTCCGCCCGCTTCCGCAAGGGAAGCAAGCAGCACGAGTCCTTCGGCGCTCAAGGGGCGGCCGCCGGCTTCGATGCTCTGCAGGATGCGGGCCATCAGGCCTACGTCCTGCGCAGGTTCTTCCGCACGCAATTGCCGCATCCCGAGCGGAACGAGCAACCGGAGTGCGTCGTACTGTTCCACCTGTCGACTCGCCACCAGGTCCAGCAGCATGTCGGTGGCTGCCGCGACCCAGTCCGGCATGCCCGGCCATTCGTCCTCACCCATAGGGAACAGCCGCATTTGCCTTCTGAGAACCTCCTGCGCGGCGGTATAGCCCTGATCCTGGTATTGGTACCGCTGGGTCACTGCCGGAAGACCGTAGAGCAGGCTGAGGGCGCTCGCGGCCTGGGCACTGAACCTTAGCCGCATATCCATCTGTTCCTCCGGCGTAAGTGCGGGTGGACCCGCTTCCGTCAGCATGGCGCCGAGAATCTCCGTTGCGCGCGCCAGGTCGCCCGCGCGTGCAAAAGCGCGCGCCAACTCGGCCGCCTTTAACGCACCCGATTCGTACAGGCGTTCCGGCAAGTCCAGAGCAGCCGGGGACCGGCGCCGCGCCTGCACGAACACTTCCTCCGGCGAGTACACCTTTTCCAGGGAGGCAATCAGAAAGGCGTCGAACAGCATGTCGTAGGCCGGCATCTCCTTCGCAGGCCGGGCGAGAAGCAGGACCGCATCCAGAACCTCACGCGCCGCCTCCGAGGGCAGTCTCTGCGCAACTTCACCGATCAGCTCCAGGAGGTTGGCGGGGCTCGGTTGTCCCCCGTAAAAGCCGTAAAAGAAGCGCTCCTGGTCGCCATACTCGTTGTGCTCGATTCTGCGCGCCGCCACCAGCTTGTAGTAATCCACCGACCGGTCCACCGCACCGGCCGTGGCAAGAACTCGGGCGGCAAGAAGCAGTTGGTACGGCGAGGGATCGGAAACGGCCGCCAAGCGGGCTTCGAATGCCTGCAGGCCCCCGGGGCCAAATTCAACTCTCTGCTCGTCGCGCAGCATCATCCACAGCGTAAATTCGTGATCGGTGATTTCCTGGAGGTTGAGGCGATTCCACAGTTCCTCCAGCCGCCCGCCGTCGTCGGAGGCCTTGGCCAGGTATTCGTAAAGCTGACGGAATCCCGTCCGCGTCCCGTCCGGAATCGCGCGCAGGAAGGCATCCAGTTCGGCAGCGCCGTAGGGCGCCTCCGCAACGGCGTCAAACAACATGCGTCGCTCGGGGGCCTTTTCGCCCATGGCGCGACCGTTTGAACTCCCCGACATTCCTGCAGGCGTCATGATGTAGGCCACGCCACTGAAGTATCCGCCGCGGTTTGCAGACGTCTTCTTCCCGGGCTCCGGCATCGCAGTATTCAATAGACCGCTGGCGAGGAACGTCAGCGGCATGGTTCCCGGAGGAGGCCCGTACGGAGAATTGCGGGGCGTCAGCAGACTGCGCCACGCCTCCCGAAGGGCCCGTTGTCCTTCCTCGTGATCGCCGGCGTTCAGCGCCTCGCCCAGCCGCTCTACAGGACCTTTCCGACGGCTTTGCGGTTGGGGGCCGCCAAGTACCAGAAGACCGGAACCTGCCGATACGGATCCCGAATCCTCCTCGACAGGCTGCATGGTCTGCAACTGGCGGATAATCGCGCCAACCGCGCCGGGCGCCCGCGTCTGCCGGGCCATTACCTGCTGCATGACCGCGGGATCGCTCAGATCCGCACCGCCGTCCGAAACGACTTCGAGCGCTTCCCCGAAGCGCTGCTGCGAACGGAAAAACAGGAAATGCGCCAGCCGCCAGGCAGCATCGTCCGGCGCCGACCGGTATTCCTCGGCGATCGCTTCGCCGGCGCGGTCCGCATAGCCCAGGTTGAGCCACACACTGATCCGGTCGGCCCGGTATCGGGAAGGATCGGGATCCAGCGCGGCAAGCCGGTCCAGCACGAGGTCCTGGCGATCCAGCCGGTCCATGGTTGGCGGTCGATAAAAGAACCGCGACGAGTATTCGCGTTCATAGGCCGCGCGGGCCAGATCAAGCGGCACCTCCTCGCCGGCGGCAATCCTGTCGAGCAATTCCGAGCTCGCAGCCTCCAGGGCGTCATTCAGCCCGGGTGCGAAAAAACGAACGGGGAAGCCTTGCGGCGACGGCAGATTCTCCTCCATCTCGACGATCAACCGGAACGCTTCGTCACTTCGGCCCGCATATATGGCCTCGAGGAACGGTCTCACGTCGGGCATGTTCGGCCAGCGATTGCGGACGTAATCGGCAACGCGGTACAGCACTTCGGCATTCTCCCGGCGGCCGTCAACGATCATCATTGCCTGGGCGACCGTGTAGAACACGCTGTCATCGTTGGTCTCGAGGCCGGACAGGTATTCGATGACCGTGTCCGCCACCTCGCTGCGCTGCGCGGCGGTCAGTTCTTCCTTGAGCAGCGGGCGAACGCGGCTCAGAGCATCGCTGCCCGGAAAAAAGATGCCGGCATTGCCATCAGACCCGGCGCCCTCCACCTCGGCCTGCAGAAAGCGGATCCGGTCCTGCGTGCTTCCCCGCTCCTCGAGGTATTGCCAGTAGCCGCTGTTGTCGTTGAAACCGAACGGGCTGGCCGGCTCGGCGCCGGCGCCCGGATCCAGCAGCAGCGCAACGACTTCCTCCGGCGGCACCAGGGGCTGCCCGGCCACTTCCTCCGCCCGAATGAGCAAGTCCACGTTCGAACCCACCAGCGCCTTGAACGCGTCGCGTTCTTCCAGAAGCTTTGACGATGTGGCGAGAGCCAGGCGCCGGAACTCGGGCTTGCCGAGCAGACCCAGCGCATAGCCCAGCCCTTCCGTGAATTCACCGTCCAGAATCCGCTCGCCCAGCAGCGTTTCCATTTCGTCGAAGGCGCCGGCCAGTCGGAGCAGTTGCAATTGGGTCTCGAAATCCTCCCGTTTCCCGGCCAGGGCCAACTGCCTTCGCAGCGGCGTCATTGCGCCCAGCGCGTCGTCGTCGTCGACGGTCACGCCGTCGGGAAGCGGCCGGCCGGCAGCTCCGTACGCCGCGATCAGGTGCTCGGCAAAGTCGGCGTCGTCGCCGAAGTGCGCCAGCAGCCTGCGGTCGGCATACTGCGCGAGATCCCTGTCATCCAGGAAGAAACCGACCGTTCGAACCAGCCGGGCCGTGCGGTCCAGGCGCGCATAGCGGGCGAGCGGCAACAGCTCATCTTCGGTGCGGTCGAGCACATTGCGCAACTCGGTTTCGAACAGGGCCTTCAGTTCCGCGGCCGCCGCCTCGGACTCTTCCGCGCCCTCAGGCCAACTCAGCAGCAATCCCTGCTCCAGCGAGGCATAGTGCTCGCGATACTCGCGCGACACGGTGGTGTCGGTGCGCTGGTTCATGATCGCCTGCCAGGAGTTGGGGTCCACCGGACGGGCACCGGCGGCCAGGATCGTGGACTGGCGGCGGAGCACGTCGCTGATAGCCTGCATATAGCGCTCAAACGCCACGTCCTCGCGGCCGATCACCTCGTACAGGAACCCGGTCTTGTGCAAAAGTTCCAGACTGTCGCGGTTGACGTTGAGCGCGCGGTTGTAGAACACCCGCGACTGCTCGTCATACCCGGCCTCCTCGAACATCTCCGCCTTGGTCCGGTCGATGTCGATCATCCCGGTGATGTCGTCGATCATCTCGAAGGCCCGCTCGGCGCCCGAGACGTCTTCCCGCGCCAGCAGCGACTTGCCGACGTCGATATACACCTCCGGCGGCAACTGCTGGCGCAGACCGACCAGGCGGCGCCCGTACTTGAGTTGCCGGTCGATATCGCCGCCGCCGGTGCTGAACCCGCCAAAGCCCGTGTTCGGCGTGGCCATGGTGAGCAGTTCGCGCAACACCGCCGGGCGCCTCAGGCCCGCTTCCGCCAGCGAGTTCTCCAGCGCCAGGAAGGAAGCCTCGGTGTCGCCCTGCTCGCGGGCAATGTCGGCCAAAAGCTCGTACAGGTAAAACCGGTTCGCGCGAGACGCGATTCGCTCCAGGATCACCCGCCGGGTCCAGGCCAGGGTATCCAGCGTTTCGGGGTCCGGTTGCTGAAAGAAGGTCGTGGTGCCGATCAGGTTCAATACGCCGTCCACCGCCACAACGAAGTCGTTGTCCTCGACGGCGTTCTCGGCGAAGAATTGCAGAATCGCCACCGCCTCGTCGGTCTGGCCGTTGTTGTCCATGACGTCGGCCAGCAACAACAGGTTGTCGCTGTTCTCGGGCTGCTCCACCAGCGCCCGCCGATACGCCTCCACCGCCTGGTCGACAAAACCCGCGGTCGAAAAAATGCTGGCCTCGAACTCGCCGGTTACGGCTTCTTCGTCGTACGTACGCAACTCCTCGATCCAGCGCTGAATCTCACCAAGCCGCTCATTGGTCCCGGTGGCGAGATCGAACGTCAACAGGTTCAGGATAATGCTCTGGATGTGATCGAGCCGGTTGTCGGGGTCGATCTCGTACAGGCGGCGCAAGGCCTGGTCGTGGGCCGGATAGTCCTCCAGCAGCATGTACACGTGCGCCAGCAGTTGCTGATGGCCGATCGCGTCCTCGCCCATCGACTCGGCATACTCGTCAATGATCTCGGTCGCCGACAGCTTGTCGCCGGATTCCACGTAAATGCGCACCAGGAGATTCATGTGGTTGCGGTTGGCGGTGCCCAGCATCAGCATTCCTTCGAGCTCCACCGCCATGTCACCCAGGGCGCTCAGCTCGGCCGCCAACAGCAGCAACTGGCTTTCGGCAAAACTGCGCCGCGCCGGGCTCTCGACGCCAACCCAGATGTCGCGCCACAAATCCAGCGCCTCGGTCTTGCGATCCACGATCGTGTACAGCCAGGCCAGACGCATCTGATCGTCGTAACCGAGCTCCCCGCGAACGTCCCGGATGGCCTCGAACACCCGCAGCGCTTCCTGCGGCCGGCTCAATCGCTCATAAGCATCGGCCAGCTCCACCAGCTCGGCAGCGTCGGGGGGCAGGAACTCCTCGAGGCGTTCAAGCGCGTCAAGCGCCGGTTCGTCATCGCCGCGGTCCAGCCAGGTCTCGAACAGGAACAACAGCGCGCCCACATCCGGACCGTGCGCTTGCAGGTGGCGCTCGATCATCGCCACGCTTTCATCGACAAAGCCCATCGCAACCATCAGACGGCCGCCCTCGACCAATACGCCCGCGCGTTCGCCGTTGCGCTCCTGAAACGTCTCCCACACGGCCAGCGCCGCGTCGTTATCGGCGACGTTGAGATAGTGCGCCGCCAGGCCGTCATACCACTGCGGCTGGGCGGGCTCGGCGTCCATCATCCGGCGATACTCGCTCACCATCGCGTCCGTGTCGCCGGCTGCCTCATACAGCGAAACCAGACGGCGGCGCTCGGCAATGTCGGCTTCCGAACCTTCCAGTTGGCCATACAGTTCGAGCGCCTGCGGGTAATCTTCGGTCTCGATCAGGGTCTCCACGCGCAGGCGCAGCAGGTCCTGGTCTGCGGGATCGCGCGTGGCCAAGTCGGCCAGCAGGAGCGCCAGTTCATCGGCGCTGCGGTACGACTCGGCCAGCAGGCTCAATGCGTAGAGGCGATCCACGCGAACCGGCGCGTCCGCATAGGCGAGCCAGGCCTGCTCGCGGGCCAACTCATGCGACCCGGCGCTCAGCGCCCACTCCGACAGGCGCAAATACTGCCGGTAGAGCCGGGCCGCCCCGGGCAGGGGCTGGTACAGCTCAATCGCCCGCTCCGGACGGCCCAGCAGCGCCAGCACCACGGCGGCCTGGTTGCGGAAGGACTGGTCGCGCTGCGACGCCAGTTCCTCCAGGACCTCGACGTTGCGCGAACTGACATCCATCATTGCCAGGCGCACGCGGATCAGCCACTGCTCGTCGCCCTCGTCGTAGGCCTCGGCCGCCCGCTGATACCACTCGCGCGCCGCGTCCTCATCGCCGCCGGCATCCAGTAATCGCGCCTTCAGCAGCAGCGCCTCGCGCGTCGGCGAACTCTCCAGCGCCAGATCCGAGGACAGCACCGCGTCCTCGATCGCACCGTCGCGCCATTGCAGATGCGCGATTGCCAGATGTGACGCGGCCTGGCCCTGGGGACTGAGCGTGCCGGCGCGCGCATAGGCCCGCAAGCGCGCCACGGCGCGGTCGATGCCGGCGCCGGTCAGAACCGTCTCGCGATAGACCGCGGCGACTCTCTCGGGCTCGAAGCGCTCGGAAGCCTGAAGCGAGGCAATCAACTCGGCGAGCGCGGACTGGGCTTGCGCCGGGGGCGGGAGGCACAGGACTGCGAGCAACAGTGCAAGGGCAAGAAAACAACGGGGTGTCCTGTTATTCATCGTTGCCATCCTCAACGCGGCCAGCGGCGGTAGGTGATGTCCGCCAGGTAGGCGAGCAGGGCGGCCAGCAGCAGCCACGGCCAAAGCCGCGTCACGTCGCCCGCCCGCAGCCCGCCGCCGGCGCGAATCTGTGCAGCGTCGCCGCCGGTCAACACGGCGCCGCCGGTCAGCGCCGCCAGTTCGTCCAGGTCAAGCGACGACGACGGATCGACCTGGGTTTCTTCGAACCGGTCGGAGTAAGGCGCGATCGCGATGCGCTGCGCTCCCGGACCGCGGTTCGGCCGCACCACGACCCGTACCGCCTCTCCCGGCGCAGCGGAAAAGTCCGCCTCGAACAGTCCGGGCGCCGTCTCGATCAGCGCAGGCAAAGGCTCCGCCGTTTCGCGACCGCTTGCATCCACCAGCCGGGCGTCCGGCGCCAGCAGCGGGTCGTTGTCGTAGCGCCGCACGCTCAGGTGGGCCCGGCCGCCCCGGCGCTGCAATCCCAGCTTGAAGGGTTCCTGGTCCGAGGCCGTACGGGACACGATTCGTCCCAGGAACTCGGCGAAATCCGGCCATTCGCGCCAGTCTTCCGTGCCCTGGCCGGCCGGTTCGGTCATCAGGGCCGTTACCCGGCCCAGCCCGTAACGCCAGGTCGAAAGTACCGGATAGCGGGCGTCCGCGACCCGGATCAGCATTTCCGCTCCGTCGCGCGGCTCCACCTGGGCATAGCCGTTCAGCGGCGGCAGGGCGGCGGGATCCACCGGCCCCCACCATCCGGGTCCGCTCAGGCCGTCCAGCGCAAAACTGCCGCGCTTGTAGCGGACCGCCTTGCGTATCGTGGGCCGCTTCAGTACCAGCTCCACCAGGCTGAACTGGTTGCCGACGCCATAAAAGCGTCCCTGGCCCCAGTTCGCGATGTCGGACATGACCAGGTTATGTCCGCCCTGTCCGACGAGGATGGTCGAAACGTTGATGTTGTCGCGCGAGATGCTGCGCACCATCGCCTCGTAATTGGCGTCCTCGACGCCCGCATCCGTCACGAGAATGATGTGCTTGAAACGCGCATTGACGTTCTGCAACCCATAGTAGGCTTCCTGGATCGCGGGGTACAGGACCGTGCCGCCGATGGCCTTCATGCGACCGATGGCGCGGTCGATCTCGATCTTGTTGGAGGCCGGCTGCAAGGGCACCGCCCAGTGCTTGGCGCCATAGAACTCGACGATCCCGACCCGGTCGTGCGGTTGCAGGCGGCGCACCGCGATCCGGGCGATTTGCTTGGCCAGCTCGATGCGCGTTCCGCCCATGGAGCCGGAGGTGTCCAGTATCAGGGCGAGCGCCACGCTGGGATCGCTGATGTCGTCCTCACCGGTAATCTCGACCGGCAGCAGCTCCGCCACCGGCGTTTCGAAGTAGCCGCCGTCGGCAAAGGACGCCTGGCCGCCGCTCATCATCAAACCCAGGCCCTGGTCCACGATGGCGTCTTCAAGGCGCGCCTGGAACGCCTCGGAGAGCAGGCGCGCCGGAACGTCGTCGAGCATCACGACCTGATAGGGCTCCAGATCGGTGTCCCCGTCCAGCGCGGCCGGATCCGCCGTGTCGATCTCATGTCCCGGCCCCAGAATTTCGGCCAGGCGCCGCGCCGCGCCTTCCTGGCGCGACCCCAGATAGAGGATGCGCAGCGGCGCCTGGATCGCCGCCACGGCCTGCAGGTGATTGTTGCCGGGATCGTCCCGGGCGCCGGGCTCGACCACCAGTTCCGCCGTTACGTCAAGAAAGCCCGGTTCACCGGCTTCGAAATCGACTTCAACGTAATGGCGCCCTTCGCCCTGGAAGGGCTCGGAGCGAGCCAGCTCTTCCCCGTCCGATCTCAGCACCAGTTGCATCTCGGCGTTCGCGCCGTTGATTTCGGCCGTTGCCCTCAGCGATTCCCCGGGACGGCCCGTACTCAGTTTCAGCCGCGCCGGGAACGGATCGGTGGAAGCCGCCCCGGGATTGAACACGTGCACCGGAATGTCGCGCTCGGCGAGCTGCGCCGCGGATGAGGCCCAATCGCGGCTGGTGGCCAGGCCGTCGGAGATCAGGACCACGGACCCCCGCTGCTCGCGCGGAATCGACTGACCCGCAATCGCCAGCGCCTCGGCCAGGGGCGACGCATCGCGTTCGCCCGGCACGATCCGCCGCGCACCGTTCTCGTCCGCAGTGCTTTCGTCACCTTCCGCGCCCAGGCGAATCATGGTCGCGTCACCGCGATCGGCCAGTTCGGCAAACAGCGCGGAGGCCGCCTGCGCTCCGCGGCTGCGCGCCGCCGCCGACATACTGGCGGTCTCGTCCAGCACAACGACGTGCCTTTCCTGCTCCACTTCCAGCACCGTTACCGGCTGCATCAGCGCCGCAATCAACAATACGAACAGCAGCGATCGGATGACCCCATGCCAGGTTGTGCGCGGGCGCGCGGGCCAGAACCACAATGCCGGCACGGCCAGCAACAGCAGCGCGGCCAGGGGATAGGTAAAGGATATGCTCATCGCACCCGGACCCTACGGCATCAACCCGCGCTGGTACGCGTACCACTCGAAGGCCAGCAGCGCGAGCGCCGCGAGAATCAGGATCAAGGCAAGGAGAGAAGGACCGGCCAGTCCCGTGGCCGCGGGGGCGAAAGCGGACAGTTCCACGCCGGTCTGCCCCGTGGTTACCGCCGTGCTCAACAGCGAAACCGGATACGAGAGCCCCCCGTCGGGCGCTTCGAGCGTTCCCGAGCGCGCCGGCGGCAGGTCCGCGCCCAGCAGGCGGGTCGCGCTGTCCCCGGGACCGGTCAGTGCGAACTCCGATGATTCGTCGGGCGCGAGCCGGCCCGCGGCCAGATACGAGTAAACCGCATCTTCCTCGGTGAGCCAGCGGGCGGTGCGGGTAACGAACAGCGGGAACGCCCGCGACGCCGTGAAGTTGAAGCGCTCATCGAGCAGTTCCAGCCAAACGGAAATACTCCTCGACTCGCCGCCGGACGTTTGCACGCTCACCGGCCGGCCGGCCTCGGCGGCCAGTCCCGCGCCGTCGATCAGGTTCAGACCCAATCCCTGCAGGCTGTCGCGCAAAGCCGATTCCGCGTCCAGATTGCCCGTGTACTGAATCTCGAAGGCGGCTTCCTGTTCGTTCATCGGTGCGAACTCGACCGCCGGCAGATCGCCGCCGAACGCCTCGCCGGCCCGCCGGAATACGACTTCCGGATCGTCCTCGGCCAGCAGGAGGCCGGGGTCGGCCTGCACCGCGTCCACGAGAACGGAACCCAGTGAGGCGGACACGGCAACCCTGAGTTCCCGGCGTTCGGGCAGGCGCAACTGCGCCATGTCGTCCGCGGGCAAGGCGTCCGGATCGGATATGCGGACCTCCAGCAATCCGCCCGCGGCGGGTATGTCGCGAAGGACAAATCCGTCGGGAGGGGCATCCTGGATGACTGCCCCGCTCAGCGGCGCACCGTCAAGACTCAGCTCCACGTCGCCCGGAAGTGTGCTGAGATTTCCGGTGGCCTCGAGGCGTACCAGCACGTCAACGGCGTCCCAGCGCCCGGAAGCGGCCGTGCCCAGACCCATGGCCACGATGCCGCGGTTCGGTCCCGGTTCTTCCAGACCCTGGGCGCGCTGGACCTGGATGCCCTCAGGCAAGCTATCCAGTCCTTCCTCGCTGACCGGGGCGCGGCCGTAGATGACCAGGCGTACCGCTTCGGGGTAGGCGCCGGGCAGCGCCAGCAGGTCGAGTTGTTCCGCCACCGCCGAGGGCGCCCCTTCGGGCATGAGCCCGGCCACCCGGCGATCGAACAGCAGGCTCTCCTCGCCGGCATTCAGAAGCTTCAGGTTCCTGGCGCCGCCCCAGATGACTTCGCGCTGGTCGTCCGGCAGGCTCCGCAAATCGTCGCGAACGCGTTCGATGGCGCGCTCAAGGTCGCCCGGCGCGGACATGTGCGCCGATCCGTCCAGGAAAAGCACGTGGTACTGGCCGCCCTCGGGATCGTCCACCCGCGGCTCGGCCAGGCCCAGCCACAAGAGCCAGCAGATCAGCAGGCTCAGCAGGTAGGCCAGCCAGTGGCGAAAGCGCCGGCGAAACACACGCACCGGGGCGTCGCGGGCCGCTTCGCGCCAGAACATCGCGGTCGGCACCGCCACTTCGGTGTAGCGGATGCGCAACTGCTGAAGAACGTACAGCAGTCCGGCCAGTCCGGCGGCGCCCGCCAGCAACCAGGGCCAGGACAGGTTGGCGAAGTTCATATCTCGATGCGCCCCGCCTCGAACGCCGCCGCCAGTTGCGGCAGCACTTCCTCGTCGGTATTCAATCGCAGGAAGGCCGCGCCCTGCCCGGTGGCGAAGCCGGTGAGGCGCTCGTTGAAATCGTTCACGATCGTGCGGTAATTGGCGAGAATGGCGGGCGTGAGCGACACGTCCACGGCCTCGCCCGACTCGCAGTCGCGCAGCCGTACGTCGCCGCGCAGGTCGCGGCGACCGGCCGGGTCCAGGTCGTGGTCGCCGATCAGCTGCACCAGCAGCAGGCGGTGCCGGGTCTGGCGCAGCGACCCCAGCACGGCGTCCAGCCCGGCCGGGTCGTAGAAGTCGGAAATGACGACTAGCAGCCCCCGCCGCAGGCGCAGCTGTTCCACGCCTTCGATCGCCTGGACCAGTTCCGTGGCGCCCTGCTCTTCGAGCTCCGCCAGGCGTTCCGCGACCCGCATCAGGCGGCCGTGTCCGGAACCGTTCTTGAGCTTCATTTCCAGGTTGTCCGAGAACGAAAACAGTCCCACGCTGTCATGCTGGGACAGGCTGATGGAAGCCAGGGCCAGCGCCACCTTCAGCGCCACGCCGATCTTGGGCGCGGCCTCGAAATACATGCTGCTCGAGCGGTCCACCAGCAGGTAAACGGGCAGTTCCTGGCGCTCCTCGAACACCTTGACGACCACGCGGCCGAGGCGCCGGTAGATATTCCAGTCGATCGTGCGCGTATCGTCGCCAGGCACGTAGGCCTTGTAGTCGGCGAACTCTAGGCCGGCGCCCTTGTCCTTCGAGAGCTGCTCGGCATGCCGGCCGCCGCTGATGATGCGCCGCGCCCACAGGCTGAAGCCCTGCAGAGCGGTCAGGAACTCGGTATCGAAGAATTCGTCAACTGTGGGGGCGGCCATGCCCATGGTTTACTCTCCTCCCTGGGAACGAAGGCGTCTCGCCTTCGTCGAGGGCGGGACGCCCTCGCTCCCGGGCTTAAATTCAGCTCGCCGTGTGCGGCGGCTCTACCGACTGCAGAACGTCGTCCACCAGCGGGTCCGGCGTGACCCGGTTGGCCTGCGCGTGGAAGTTCACCAGTACGCGGTGCCTCAGCACGGGCAGGGCCACCGAACGGATGTCGTCGGTGCTCACCGAAAAACGCCCGGCCAGCAGCGCTCGCACCTTGCCGCCCAGAATCAGCCCCTGCGCGCCCCGCGGGCTGGAGCCCAGCGCCACGTAGGCGCCGATGCTGTCGGGCGCGTAATCGCTGTCCGGCTGAGTGCCCATGACGAGCTGGACCGCGTAGCGCTGGGCTACCTCCGGGACGGCCACGGCGCGGGCCACGGCGCGCAGGCGCACGATGGTTTCGGCGTCGGCCACCGGTTCGATCACCACGTCCTGCTCGCCGGTCGTGCGCTCGAGGATAGGCGCGTATTCCTCTTCCCTGGGATAGGACACGATCTGCTTGAAAAGGAAACGGTCCAACTGGGCTTCCGGCAGCGGATAGGTGCCTTCCTGCTCCACCGGGTTCTGGGTCGCCATCACGCTGTAGGGCTCGTCCAGCCGGATCGTCCGGCGGCCCACGGTCACCTGGCGCTCCTGCATCGCTTCGAGCAGCGCCGACTGAGTCTTGGGGGTCGCCCGGTTGATCTCGTCGGCCAGTACCAGGTTGGCGATCAGCGGGCCCTGCTGGAAGGTCAGCTCGTGGCCGCCGCCCTCGGTCTCCGTCAGTACCATCGTGCCCTGGATGTCCGCGGGCATCATGTCGGGAGTGAACTGAATCCGCGAGAACCGCAGGTTCAGCGCCTCGCCCAGTGACTTGACCAGCATGGTCTTGCCGAGGCCGGGGACGCCCTCCAGCAGCACGTGCCCACCGCACATCAGCGCGGTCAGCACGCCGTCGATGACCTCTTCCTGGCCCACGATCAGCCGGCTGACCTGGGCCTTGACCCGGTTGAATACTTCGGTGAATTCGTCGGCGCCCGCCCGGGCGCGCTCGGCGGCCGCGGCCGCATTACTGTCCGTCATTCGATTTCCTCCGGCGCTTCTCCGCCATTCGTTCGCTGTGCAAGAAAATAATTTCGTACCACGTCCCGGCCCAGGGGCGGGATTTCGCGATGCAGCGTGTGGCCCACGGCAGCGTCGCGCGCCGGGCGTTCCCGCGCCTGCGTCGGATCGGCCTGGTGCTCCTCGGCGCGGCCCTGCTCGCTCTGAATCTTCATGCGCCCGGGGTTGACCTTGCCCTGCAGGTAATCGGGCAGCGGAACGCCCAGCAGCATCGCGGCCACGCCGCGGGTCTTCTTCAGGCCGGACGGGCCGCCGCGGCCGTTCAGGTCGTCGCGTTCCTCATTGCCGTCGGCTGAGGGAGTCAGGGAGCGGTTGACCGGCGCCTTGCGCTGACTGATCAGCGGCTTGCTTGCGGAACCGGCTTTCTGCTCCTCGTCCTCTTCCTCGTCGCCGAAATCGGAATCACCCTCCGGTTCCGGCTGCTGGGTCTTGTCCTGGGCGGCGGCGTGATCCGAGGCGGCCATGCGTCCGCCTGACATTTCGCCCTTGCCGCCCTTCAGCCCCGCGGATTCCTTCGGCTGGTCTTCCTCTTCTTTCGGCGGGTCCCTGGGCTTCTGCTCCCTTGGTTCGTTTTTCCTGGATTCGCTCTCGTCCTGCTCCTGCTTTTCCGCGCGCTGGCCCGAAGCGCCGGACTGCGCCTGCCGCGCCCGGTTGCTGCGCCGGGCGTCCGATCCCGCGGCGCTGCGGTTGTCGGACTGCCGCTGGGCGGAGAACTCGCGCGCCTCCATCTCGCCCGGGCGGCTTTCCGCCTCGGAGTCGGGCACTTCGACTTCCTTATTGCGCCTGGCCGCAAGGGAAGCCGGTCGCGGCTGCAGCGGATCGGGCAGGACCTGCGTGAGGTCGGAATCCCGGCGAAGGTCGCCGGGAATCGCATCGGCAACCAGCGTCTCGCCGGCCGATGCCTGCGACGCCGAGTACTGCCCAGTCCACAGGGCGGCGGCGAGCAGCACGGCAGCCAGCGCACCCAGCCTGCGGTGCGGCGGAATCCAGTCCGGCGGCCGGATCGCGACCGGCGGCAGCTTACGCTCCAGCGCGGTTTGCGCATAACCCCGCGCGTCCTCCACCGCCGCCTGCTCGAAATCGCTGCGGTCGGCCTTGGCCAGATACTGGTCGGCCGCCTGCAGCCGGTCCTTGAGGCCCAGATCACGGTCGTACAGCGCCAGGCACATGCGCCGGTCGATCCGGTGGCTTGCGAAATCGAACAGCACGCAGCCGGCAACCGCCAAAACGGGCAGCGCCAGCGCAATCAGTACCGTCACGGCCAGGCCGAAGGGCCAAAGACTCGTTCCCGCCGCCGTGTCCAGTAACTCGGCCAGCAGGATGACGCCGCTTACGCAAAGTGCGGCCGGGAAGAGCAATTTCAGATAGCGGTCGCAGGCGCAGCGCAGGACCCAGCGCTTGAGCCGCCTCGCGCCCTGGGCGGCGAGGCGGTTCAGCTGATCCTGAAGACGGTCGGGCGCAGGGTTGGCCGCCATGGCAGTTCTCCTCGCCTACGCCGAAAAGGAGCTTATCTGCCGGCCTCCACGACCAGCGGGTCGTCCGTTTCCAGCAAGGGCCGGATGCGCTCCATCCCGTCGCGGGCGCTGTCCTTCAGCGCCTGCGAACCTTCGAGCAGCGGCGATGCGGCGCGCTCGTAATTCGAATAGGCGCGCCGATGGCGCCCCAGGGCCTCGTACACGCGCCCGAGTTCATGACGCACCAGGCTCTCCTTTTCCGGATCGCCGCTGAAGCCGGCAGCCAGGAAGTACTTCCAGGCCTGCTCGGCATCGCCCGCCTCAAGGTAGCGGTCGCCCAGGATCAGCTGCAGGTCCTGCCGTAGGCCCGGTTCGTCGGAACGCGAAATGTATTCCAGCGCTTCCTCGGCCAGCGCCGTGATCAGCTCGGAGCGTTCGTCGCGGTCTTCCGCGAGAAACAACGGTTGCAGCGTTTCCGCGAGCCAGCCCGACTTCATGCGCTCCAGCGTCCTGGTGAGACGGTAATTCACCGCCTCCATCTGCTCCTCGACCGGGGCGTTCTGCTCCAGTCCCAGGGCAAACATCAACTCGGCCGCCTCCGCCACGTTGCGGTCGTCCGGGTTGCCCTGATGATACGACCGCAGCGCGTCGCGGTCCTCGTTCACCGCCGCCGTGTAGAACTCGAAATCGGCCTCTGAATAATTGGTGTTCACCACCGGCTCCAGCGCCAGGTAGCCCTGCACCGGGTTGATCTCCAGCCTGAAGGCGGTCCAGAGGCTCAATCCGGGGACCACGAGCCAGTCCCGGGAAAGCTCCGGATCCTGGGAAAAATCGGCCGGAAACAGCGCCGCCATGCCGGACAGCGGAACGCGCTGATCGCCAAGGCCGAAGTGAATGTCCGGCACGTCGCCGAACGGATAGCCCAGTCCGCCGGCCAGAGCCGCATTGATGTAGCTGTGATAGCCCGCGGTATTGAAAGCCATCAGGGAGCGGTCCTTCTCGCCGATGCTCAGCGGCGCAAGCACCCGGCCCTCCTCGGTCGTGCGCAAGCCGGTGACGATCGACTCCGCCCAAAGCATCGCGTCTTCCACCTTGGATTCGTCCGCGGGCGTGAAGCTGACTTCGCCGGCGGCCAGGTTCATGCCGAGCGCGTACTGGCGCAGCACCGGGCCGCCCAGGATGGCCGACACGTCGATGTCCTTCAACTCGACCGAATACTGCCCGCTCAGGTTCTTCAGGAACAGCGTGCATTCGGAGGAGGCCTCGACGCCCTCCTTCGGCACCTCAATGCGCAGGCCGTCGGCCAGGATCTTGATGGTTTCCTCGCCCTCGCCATATTCGACCGCGCCGAGAATGCAGTTGTAAATCCTCAGCGGCTGCTCGTCGGTGTAGTCGAGCACCAGGTGGGTTTCCTTGTGAAACTTCTCGGTGCTCAGCACCACGCGCACCAGCACGTGATCGCCGATGACCTTTGCTTCCGCCGTGCCGCCTGGGGACGCTCCGTCCTGGGCAACGGCAGGCTGCGCCAGCCAGCCCAGACTCACGAACATAACGGCGATGGCCAAACGCAATGGATTCAGTTTCATCGATTTCTCTCCCGCTTGAAGATTGTTTTTTTCGACGCCCCCGTGGGATGGATGCGCCGATCAGGTAATTCGTTGCGATTCCCGGTCAGGGGATTGCAGGCAATTACATCACGTCCAGCTTACCGGAACCTTGCCTGCAGTGCGATTTATTCGCCGTACAACTCCGCCAGCTTTTCGTCCAGCTTCCGCTGGCGCAGGTTCGTGCCGACGATTTCACCGCTGCCGCCCCTGGCCAGGTAGTTTGCCGGAATCCCCTGCACTCCGTAGAGCTTCGCCGACTCGCTGTCGAAACCCTGCTGGTCGCCCACGTCGATCCAGGGAATCTGCTCTTCGATCGAAGCCTCCTGCCAGTCCTCGTGTTCCTCGTCGAGCGACACGGAAACGATCTCGAAGCCCTGGCCGTGGTATTTCTCGTAGGCCTCCTTCATGTGCGGAATCTCGGCCCTGCAGGGTCCGCACCAGGACGCCCAGAACTCGACCAGCACGTATTCGTTGTCATCGAGGACTTCGGTCAGGCGGAAGGGCTCTCCATCCAGCGAGACGGCCCCGAAGTCCCTGATCTCGGTGCCTATGGCGATGGAACTGGCGGTCAGGTAGCGCTCGTAACCGTCCCTGATCCGGTCGGCCGCAGCCGCCACGACCGGATTCCCGGGAAGTTCCCGCTCCAGCGATTCGTAGAAGCCGATCTGCTCCAGAAATCCCATCGACCGGCCCGCTTTCGAGTCCTCATGCAGGTCCCATTTGGCGATCCAGCCCTGGTCGGCGGACAGGGCCACGAAACGCATGACCGGGTCCTCATGCGTCGTATAGATTTCCCGCAGTATCCGCGACTGGATCAGACTGGGCTTGAGCGCCTCGCGCTTCGACTCGATCGTCATTTCGCTCCATTCAACGCGGCTGGCCTCACGCTCTTCTCGCTCTTCCTCCGACATCGCCGCCATGGCGTCGAATCTGGCCCGGCGCTCTTCGTCGGCGGCGCTGTATTCGGGGTCGCCGCGCCAGGAATCGAAGGCGAGCTGCGTGTACTGGCCGCCCTCGACTTCATTGGAGTCCGCCAGGAATCGCACCGTGGTCAGGCCCGGCTCAAGCACGAACTCCGCGCGTCCCAGCGGATAAATATCATCGGCCGGAAGCACGTCGATCTGAACGATGCGGACATAATCCACGACGCCGCTCAGGGTCGCGCGCCCGTTTTGCAATTCCGCGGACGCCAGCTCGCCGTAATCGTCCTTGCCCGGAAGATAGCCATAGGCGACCGCCCTGGATGCCTCGTCTTCAAGCGCCGAGGCGTCGACGCGGATCTCGTATTCGTTGCCGGGTGCGCAGGCGCAGGCAAAAAGCAGTATCGCGGCGATAGAACTTGCGGTGCGGATCATCTTCCGCTCTCCAAACCCGAGCCGGCCGCCCTTCCCTGAGCGGCCGGCGCCGAGGGGACTACAGTTCCCAGTTGAATTCGACGAACATCACCTGGCCGCGCGCGTCCCAGCGCGACGGGTCGTACGGCATGCCCCAATAAAGCGTTTCCGGGGGCTCCGCATCCAGAATATTGCGGCCGCCGGCGCGCAACTGAATGCCGTTGTCGAAGGTGTAACTCAAGGTCAGATCGACCGAGATATAGGAATCCACGTTCAGGTGCGGCTTGTCCTGGCCCCAGTACTCGCACCTTCCCACGATTTCAAGGCAGGAACCCGTGTTGTTGTTCAGGTAGCTCGGCGTGTAGTAGACAAACAGGTGTCCGGCCCAGCGTTCGCGGTACCAGTCCAGTTGACCGCTTACCCGGTACTCGTCGCTGCCCAGCACGGTGCCCTCCCGGCGTATGGCTTCGCTCTCTGCGGTGATCTGGAAGGTCTCCTCCAGCACCCGCGTATAGGTGAGCCGGGGCGTGAAATCGCCCCATGCCGTCTCGAAGTTGTACGCGAATTCGGTGGTGATGATCTCGCTTATTTTCTTTGCGATGTTGATCGGCCGGGACCGGCGGAACAAGGTCGCATTGCCTTCGGCATCCCGCTCCACCACATCAGGCAGCGCAAAGATGATTTCCGGATAGTCCCTGAACAGTCCACCGACATTCTCGATCTTGTCGGTGAAGTCGATCTTCGACCAGTCCAGCGTCCAGCGGAAACCGGGCAGGGCTGCAGGGGTCCAGTCGAAACTAAACGAAGTGTTTTCGGAGTATTCCGGCCTCGTATCGACTGCATTACGCGCCAAGGTTGAGCGAATGTTGATAGGCGCGGTATTGCCGGACGGCTCATAGGGGTCCACATAGGTCCAGAACGTGTAGTACGAGGGATTGGTAAGGCTGAAAAGGTCTCCCCAAACCGGCGGACGGAACGACTCGGACCAGGATGCCCGCAATGTGAAATCCTCTGTCGGAGCGTACTGGATGCCGAGCCTGGGACTGGTGGCGGAATGCTCTACGTTGATGACATTGGGATCGCCAGGATAGGTCCAGCGCCGGTTCACGCGGTCGTACACCGGATCGACACCCCCGTCGGCGCCTTCCGTCTTGTAGATATCACGCCGCGCCTGCAGGCTTAGGACGAGCGAAGCAATACCCGGGCGGGCGTTGCGCTCGCCCACGATCGGCAGCGCGAGTTCCGCGAAGTACGCGGTTGCCTCACGGGTCGGCCGGGCCACGCCGATGCGCTCGAAGCGGCCCTCCCGGCGCTCGCCCTCGCCGTCGATCAGCGTAACCTCACGGTAAATCGTGTCTTCATTGAACTGCGCTCCCAGCGCGTAACTGATCGGACCCCCCCACAACTGAAGGAGCTGGCCGCGCAGCAGCGGCTCCACGGACCGGGTCTTGGTGACACTGTCGGACGGAAGCGGGTACGCGTCGGTGTTGTAGAGGCTCGCCAGTTCGGGGCTCTGCACGGATCCGTCTCCGAACAGGTTGATCGCCACGCTGGGATCGGAACTGGCCAGCAGTTCCACCATCCGGGCATGAATCGGGTTCGCCGGATTGATCAGTCCCGGACCATTCAGCTTGTACTGGTGCTGATAACGCGTGGACCGGGATCGGGTCGCGTTGAATTCGAAGGTCGTCGTGTCGCCGATATCCCAGATCAATCCGGCGGACAGGGAGCGCTTGCGGTTGCCCGAGGCGGAGAATTCCTCGGGTAGCCCGGACTCGATCTCCTTGATCGGATAGTAGGTCACCAGCACGGTCCTTCCATAAGGATTAAAGGCGTTGCTGGCGGGTACCGGCCATTGGAACATCTGGGTATTCTGATTGCGCGACGATACGTTGTTCGAATACAGGAAATCCGCATACAGACGCAGATCTTCGGTGACGTACTGCTCCAGGTACAGGGTGCCCGACTCGTTGCGCGTGTGTTCGCCGTTCTGTGGCGCAACGATATCGGCGGGCACGATATTCGTCGTGAAGTCATCCACCGTGGCGCCCACGCCGCTGTGCCCCTGGGGAAGCTGGTAGGTTATCCACGGAAAACCGCAAAAAGTGCCCGTGGGATAGGTGACCGTAGTGGGGCACACCACGCCCGGCTGGCCCACCCGGTCGTCGCGGGAATCGAACTCGACGCCGTAGTGGTCGCGATAGTCGTAACTGGTCCAGCCGGTTTTTTCGTTGGTGATGGGCTGGGACGAATCGCGCGACAACACGGCGGTGATCTGGCCGCTGCCCCAGCCGTAGCCGCCCTGGAAGGAGACCTTGCTGGCGTTCGCGTCGGTGGAACTGTATTCGTCGCGGACCTGGAAGGTGGCGCCGGTGTAGTTCTTCTTGGTGATGAAATTCACCACCCCGCCGATGGCGTCGGCGCCGTACACGGCCGACGAACCATCCAGTTGGATGTCCACGCGCTCGATGGCCGAAAGCGGCACGTTGACAAGATTCGCATAGTTGTCCTCGACGCCGGCAACGCCCGCGGTGCGGCGTCCGTTCAGCAGCACCAGCGTGTTGGCCGAACCCAGGGCGCGCAGGTTGACTGTGGAAATGCCCACATTGATCCCGCCGGTCCTGAAATCTTCGGTATCGCCTGCTCCCACGGGAGCGTCATTGTTCTGCGTGGTGGTGCCCGCATAGGCGAACGGCAGGGTCCGGAAAAGTTCCTCGACCGTGGTGACGCCGCGCGCCCGGATGTCTTCGGCGGTGAGAGTGAAAACGCGGACCGTCGGATCACCCATCGTGAGGCGCGAGCCGGTAACCCTCTGCTCTCCCAGTTCGATCGGCGCCTCTTCCTCTTCGGCCGGCGCTTCGTCGGCCGCATCGGGTTCCCGGACCTGCTCCGCCTCCTGAACCACCACCAGGTTCTCGGCCGTGTATTCATGCGTCAGGCCCGCTTCTGTCGTCAGAGCCGCCAGGGCCTCGTCAAACCGATACTCGCCCTGCAAGCCTTCGACTTCGACATCCGCGCCGGCCCCGTCGGCCAGAATGATCTGCACGCCCGAGGACTTTGCAAGCGTGACCAGCGCCGAATCGGCGTTCTGCGGCTTGATGTCGAGCTTCAGAACCTCGTCGGATTGGGCTGAGACCCCCGTCGCCAAAAGTGCCAGCATGGCCACCGACAGAACCGTCGGATTATGTATGCGCAATGAAGTTTTCATGGTCCCACCTCTTGGGATTTGTCTCTGCTCCAGTCCCCCACCGAAGCGCCAATTTCGATCCGGTCGTAGTGCCTGCCGACTTCGATCGGCAGCACCGACTCCAGGCCCTTGAGCGCGGATTCGATCTCCCGAATGCTCACCACCATGGAAACACTCAATTCCATGACGGATGCGTCCTCGATCAGGATTTTCTTCCGCGAATAGCGGTTCAGCTCCCGCACCACCTCGTTCAGGGGCTCGCGGTAAAAACCGAGCATGCCGCCCCGCCAGCCCTCGTAACGTTCCATGGACTCGGGCCGGAATGCCCTCAGCTCATCGAGGCCTATGTCGAACTCGGCGACCCAGCCTTCCTCGAGCAGGTGCTCCGAAGGCGCCGCAATAACTACCGCCTGCCCGCTCGCCGGGAGCGGTGCCGGCGATGCGGGTATTTCTTCAGCCAATTCGTGCAGCGCAATCGTGCCTTCGATCACCGCTACCTGGAAGCGTTCACGCTGCTTCCGGACATTGAATGCCGTCCCGAGCGCGGTGACGGACCCGAAGCCCAGGTCCACCGTAAACGGCCGTTCGGTGTCCGTCACCACCTCGAAAAAGGCCTCGCCGCGCTCCAGCAGGATCCGGCGGGACCGATTGCCGTAGTCCACGAGCAACTGGGCGTTGGTATTCAGCGTGACTACGCTGCCGTCATCGAGTTCGATGGTCTGCTGCTCGCCGATGCGGGTGACGTACTTTTGCAGCAGGCGGTCGTCCGATCCGCCAAGCGGCGAGAAATAAAGCAGCACCGCGCCGCATGCCACCAGAACGCCCGCGGCGAGGCCTGCCGCGAGCTTCAGTTTCGATTTGCGCTCCAGAAGCACCTGGCGGTAATCCGCGGCGATTGCGCGAACCTCGCGATCGTCGGCGAGGTCCTCGATACGTGCGAGAAACTCCAGCGAGCCGTCCAGCTCTTCCCGGTAGCCGGGATCTTTCCGCGCCCGGCTGTCGATCGCCGCCGCTTCGGCTTCCGACAGCTGATCCGACCAGAGGCGGTGCAAGGCATGCTCCGCGCGGCCATTCAAAATCTCCTGAAGATTCTTCAGCACGATCAGTCTCCTTCGCCCTTCATCTTCCGCTGCGTCTTGCGGATCCTGCGCATCGCGCGCACGATGTAGTTATCGACCTGCTTTGCCTGCACCCCCATGTGCACGGCGATCTCCTCGTAACTCATGTTGCGGAAGCGTTGCAGAATGAAGGCCACCCGCCAATTCAGGGGCATGTCCATGATGGCGGCCTTCATGGCTTCCAGCTCCAGTTGCGCCGCGACGATCCGTTCCGGCGTGCGCTCGTCCGCCCGCTCCTGTTCGTTTCCCCGCTGCGCCGCGGCGTAGTCGCTGCGCAACTTCCGCTTGCGGTGACGGTTGACGAGATGGTTGTTGGCCATGGTCAGCAGATAGGACCGATTGCTTCCGGTCGTATCCGACATCTTCTCTTCCAGCCGGGCGACGCCCATCAGCCGCGTGAAGAGTTCCTGCACCACGTCCTCGACCTGGTCCGGAGGAACCGAGCGCCCGCGCAGGAACAGCCGCAATGCCTGGGCATGCTGGTCGAACAACTGCTCCACCAGCCGCCTGCGCCCCGGCCTCGGCTGCGAGGCCAGGTCGACGATGCCGTCATTGCGCGGGTTGAACGAACGGTTCAAGAAAGCTCCCTCCATTAAGAATTAACAACCGAGGCGGCCATTCTCCTTCCCTGACCTTGAAAGGGCCCTGCGAATGGTTTCTATTCCAATGAACATTCTCGTTGGATAGCCAGGAAGCGTCTGGAACCCCATGGAGCCGTAGAAGGCCACCCTCTTTGCAGTCATCTTCGAACCGCCATCATCGATGACATCAAGAACCACAGTCTTCAGGCCGATCTGATCCGCTGCACCGACGCTGCGTGTCAACGCGTCGGCAAGAAGAAACCTGCCGATGCCCTGACCCTGATCGGGCCGGTTGACGGCGATCATCGAAAGATAGATCGCAGGGATGCCGCCATGCAATGGTGCGTTTCTCGTGAGATCAGCGGGCAGCTGATCGCCGAGGAGCGAGTGAGCATTCAGGGCATAGAATCCGACGATCTCTTTTTGTTTTGCCCTGGTTGCAACCCAGACTCGGGTGAAGTCGCCGGCATGGTGCTTCCTTGCCGTGTACTTAAGGTAATTGTCCAGACGGGCAATCCCGCAGGAGAATCCCGCCCGATCATGTTTACCGGGATCCAGCGGCTCAATAAGTAGCAGCGGTTCGCCGGGAAAAGGTTCAGCCGCCATCGGGCATCCGTGCTCGGTGCAGGGCCATAGCCTCGCGTAACGCTTCCGTGGGTTCCGGTGGATTATCAAGTGCGGCAAGTACTGTTTTGCATGCCTCGGCCGATAGCAGCGTGCGCTCCTGATCCGCAATCGTGGCCCTGGCGCGCTCCAGCGCAGCACTGGTTACGAATGTGGTCTCATCAACGCCCAGCAACGCTGCGGCCTTCTGGATTTGAGCCTTGACCGATGGTTTCGTGCGCTGTTCCATACGGGCCGATTTCGGCTCGTCGATTACTGCAGCTGCATCAGAAAAGTTCAGCATAGTCTTGCCCCTGGTGGGAATTCCAGTGTACGGCACATTGCCGTACATAGCAAGAATAATACGTCAGTCCAGTTCGTCGCCGTCGGATGGAGTAAACGTCTGGACGGCGAGGCTGCGTCAGCTCTCTTCCTCCGCAAGCAGGGGGTCGTCGGGGTCGAGCAGCGGGCGGATGCGATCCATGCCGGCGCGGGCGCTTTCCTGCATGTCGGGCGGGGTCTGGACCAGCGGCGAAAGAGCGCGCTGGTAGCTGGAGTACGCGCGCCGGTGCCGTCCCAGCGCCTCGTATGCGCGTCCCAGTTCGTGGCGGACCACGCCGTCCAGCTGCGGGTCGCCGTTGAATCCGGCCGCGAGAAGGACCTTCCACGCCTCCTCGGCTTCGCCGGCGAACAGGTAGCGGTCGCCCAGCATCAATTGCAACTGCTGGCGCAACCCGGGATTGTCGGAACGGGCGATGAACTCCAGGGCCTTCTCCGCAAGCGCCACGATCAGCGCCGAGCGCGCGTCGCGTTCCTCCGAAAAATGAAGACCCAGCGCGGTCCCGCCCAGCCAGTCCGACTTCATGCGCTCCAGCGTCGCGGACAGGCGGTAATCCACCGCCTCCATCTGCTCCTCGACCGAAGCGTTCTCCTCCAGCCCCAGCCCGAACAGCGCCTCGGCCGCCTCGGCCACGTTGCGGTCCTCGGGGTTCTCGCGCAGATAGGCCTGCAGTTTCCCCCGGTCGCCGGCCGCCGCCGCCGAGTAGAACGCAAAGTCCGCCTCGGAGTAGTTGCTGTCGCGCACCGGCTCCAGCGCCAGGTAGCCCTGCGCCGGGTTGATCTCCAGACGATATGCCGTCCACAGACTCAGTCCCGGAACCACCAGCCAGTCGGGGGAAAACCGCGGATCGTCATTGAAGTCCACGGGAAAAAGCGCCGCCATCCCCGACAGGCGGACGCGCTGATCGCCTGCGCCGAAATGAAGGTCCGGCAGGTCGCCGGACGGATGGCCCAGCGCCGTGGCCGTTTCCGCATTGACGTAGCTGTGGTAGCCCGCCGTGTTGAATGCCATCAGCGAAGGCCGTCCGTCGCCGTGGCTGACCGGCGCCAGCACCCGGCCCTCCTCCGTGGTCTGAAGGCCGGTGATGACCGACTGCGCCCAGAGCCGGGCGTCCAAGGCGTTGGCCTCGTCCGCGGGCGCGAAGGACACGCGGCCCTCGTCCAGGTTCATTCCCAGCGCGAAGCGCCGCAGCACCGGACCGCCCAGGATCGCCGCCACGTCGATCTCCTTGAGTTCGCTGGAATAGCGGTTGCCAAGGTACAGCAGCAGATTCGATTCCGGCGATCCACGCGCGGTCGGCCGCACGCCCTCCCTGGGCACCTCCAGCCGCAGTCCCTCCGCCCCCAGGATCTTCAGTGTCTGCTCGTTTTCGCCGAATCGCACCGCCCCGAAAATCTGACCGTAGATGTGCAGCGGCGTGGTGGCCGCGTAATCCAGCACCAGGTGCGTCTCCTTGCGGAACGCCTCGGTGCTCAGGGTCACGGGCACCAGAACGTGATCGCCGATCACCTTGGCTTCGGCGCTGCCGCCGGGTCCCGCTTCCTGCGCCGCCACGACCGACGGCAACAAGGCGCAGACGCAAACCGCCAACGCCAGACTTCGAACAAGAGAGGACTTCACGCGCATTGCTCCGACACCCATGCCTTCTGGAGGCAGGCCATCTTACCCTCGCCGCCGGCGCTCACCTTCCTGCAACGAAGGCGCCCTCTCCCGGACCCCCTCCTCGCGATTCGAGCGCCGGCCGTCGATTCCCTTCGCGGCCGGCGTCGAGGGGACTACATTACGGAGCGATCAGTCGTCGGCTCCAAACTCCCAGTTCAACTCGAGGAACAACACCTGGCCCTTCGCGTCCCAGCGTGACGCATCGTAGGGTTGGGGGAGTTGACTGCTTGAACGGGAAATGGCCAGCGGCGCTTCGCGATCCAGGATGTTGGTGCCGCCGGCGCGAATGCGCAGCCCATTATCCATCTGGTAGGTCACTGTCATATCCACGGTGGTAAGCGATGAAATATCCTGCGAGGCATATTCCCAAACCTCCGTGCAGCGCGTTCCTTCCATGGCCAGATGGTTTGGATTACAGTACAGGAATTGCGGGTCAACGTAGCTAGGCGTGTATTTCATATACACGAACGCACTCCAGGAGTTCCACTCCCACCCCAGCGACGCGCTCCACTGATAAACGTTGGGGCCTCCGAGTTCTCCCACATTGGATATTTCGGGGGAATCCTCAACGATCTTGCGGTAATCATCAAGATAGCGCGAGTAGCCGATCTGCGGCATGAACAGCCCCCAGCGCGTGTCCACCTGATACTCGACTTTCGCGTCGAACATCTCGTTGTAGTCTGCGGAGATGTTTATATTGCGATGGATCACTTGCTGAAGGTTGCCACGTTCGTCGCGCACGGCGATCTCGTCGAGGCCGAGCAGCCACTCGGGGTTGTCGTAGATCCAGAGGGTGCTTCTAGCGATCCGGTCAGTATATTCGGCCTTGCGCCAATCAAGGCTCAGGCGCAGGCCCGGCAATATTTCGGGCGCCCACTCCAGACTTGCCGACCAGTTGTCGAGGTGTTCGGCGTCAATGTCCGGGGTGTAATTCTGCGTCACCTGGGTTACGCCGAGGTCCCGGGTAATCTCGGTGGGGCCATCCGGGTCGTACGGGTCCACAATCCTGCGAAAGGAGTTGCTGGCGAAAACGGACGGCGGAAAGGGCTCCCGAGGGCTGAACTGATCGCGCCAGTTGGGCGCATTGAATGAGCGCTGCCACGACATCCTCCAGGTGACGGTGGGCGTGGGTTTGTAGTAAATACCGATGCGCGGGCTGCTGTCGGTAACCTTGGCGGTATGCACCTGGGATGGATTCAGGATGCGGTTGGGCCAACTCCGCACGGTATGCCTGATTTCTGCGGCGAACGGATCCCAGTAGTAGTATCGAATCATGATCTGGGGCGTTTCCAGCCCATCCGATACGCCTTGCGTTTCGTAGCGGTCGTAGCGCATCTGCAAGGTCAGATTCAGGCTGTCCGCCAGAGGTATGTTCATGTCCGGTCCTATCAGTGGAATGGACAGTTCGGTGAATAAGGCGCCCGTATCGCGGGTGGGACGCTCCTGGCCCACCCAGAACGTGGAACCGAGGAGCCAGTTCAAGGTCTCGTCTATGCCTTCCAGGTCCGTGTTGGTGTTGTCCTGCGAATAATAGATGATGCTCTGCTGGTACTCCGCGCCTATGACATAGACGATGGGCCCGGCGCCCCACAGGTCAAAGGTGTTGCCGCTCACCGAAAGCCTGTACTGGCGGGTTTCGGTAACGCCCTCGTAGGGGAGATCGGCCCCCAGACCGCCATCGGTCAGAAATTCCGCGAACGCCGAACCCTGAGCCGTGCCGTTGCCGAACGGATTCAGCGCCCGCGCCGGGTCCGGACTGGAGAGCGCCGCGTAAAACGCCTCCGCGGTCGAATCCAGGGCGCCGCGGGTGCCTGTGGCGCGGTAGCCGCGCGTGTTGCGCCACGACTTGGTGCGATTGGCTTCCACTTCCAGCACATGGCTATCGGCGATGTTCCAGAAGCCGCCGACAGCAATGGTGCGATTCTCGCTTTCCGACCAGTCGTATTGAACGGGCAACAGGCCGGTTTCGAATTCATGCACGGGCGCATAGCGTACCTGCACCGGTGCGCCGAAGGGATTGTAGGCGTTGCTGGCCGGAACCAGGAGTGCATTGCCGGACATTCGACGGCTGAATTCCTGATAGTTCTCGCTTGTGTTCCATTTCACATCGGCGAACAGCCGCAAGTCGTCCGTCAAGTACTGCTCCATGCTCAGGACCAACCCCATGTTCTCGCGCTCCTGACCGTTTTGCGGCGGGAGTTCGTCCAGTGGCACAGGAGATGGCGTGGCGTAGTTGCCCCGCCAGGTAACGAAATCGTCCGCCGTGGCCCCGGCGCCGCTATGACTGGCGGGCAGTTGGTGGTAGGTGGTCAGAAACGCGCGCTGGACCGGGTCATAGGATCCCGGGCATCGGTAGCTGGGCGGATAGGCGGGATTCCATTGCCTGGGCGGGCCGAGCACGCAAACCACGCCCGGCTGTCCGGATAGGAAGTCCCTGAAGTCGAACTCGGGCCCGAACAGCGGTCGAAAGTCCAGCGTCGTCCAGCCGGTCTTGGCGTTGTTGATCGGTTCGCTGGTGGAGTGGGTAGCAATGGCGGTGATGTTTCCGCTGCCCCATCCGTAACCGGCGGTGATGTTGGCGTTGTCGCTGTCGGCGTCCGTGGAGCTGTAGGAACGCCGATAAGTGGCGGATAAACCCTGGTAATCCTTCTTGGTGATGAAATTCACAACGCCGCCAAGGGCATCCGAGCCGTACACCGCCGACGAGCCGTCCAGTTGCACGTCCACCCGTTCGATCGCCGCCAGCGGCACATCGAGCAGGTTCACGAAGTCGTCCTCAATGCCTCCGGTGCCGGCAAGACGCCGTCCATTCATCAGCACCAGCGTGTTCTCCCAGCCCAATCCGCGCAGGTTCAGGGCCGACACGCCCAGGCCATTACCCGGCAGCACGCTATCGCGGCTGTAACGTGCGTCGTTGGTGTGGATAGAGTTGGCGTTGCTGGTTTGCGAGTTGAGAGAAGCCTGATGCCATGCCATCCTGCGGAAAAAATCCTCAAGGTTGGATACGCCTCGGCGGGCGATGTCTTCAGCGGTAAAGCTGAATACCCTTGCGCTGGGATCGCCGCCGAGCAACCGCGAACCGGTCACCGTCTGCTGACTGAGCTCGAGTGGGTCCTCCCTTTCCTCCACGGACGCGGTCTCGTCGGGCGCTTCCACTTCCTCAAGCTGGCCGGACTCCTGCGGCTGCGCCTGCGCCTGCTGCACGAGCACCACGTTATCCGACGTGTACTCGTACGCCAGGCTGGTGTCCGTCAGCAGCGCGGCCAAGGCGTCGTCGAACTTGTATTCGCCCGTCAGGCCCTCCACCTCGACGTCCGCGCCGGCCTCGTCCGAGACCAGGATCTGAACGCCGGAGGAACCGGCCAGCTCCATCAGCGCCGAACCGGCCTGCTGAGACTTGATGTCCAGAGTCAGGACTTCGGCGTCGTCCGCCGAAGCGCCGGCCGCGCCCAGCGACAGCACCAGCGCCGCCAGCGCCGGATAGGCAAGTGTCCCAAGTGATTTCGTAATGCTCTTCATGGTCCCTACCTCCAGGGATGAGTGCAACGATCAGCCCCCGGCGCCGCGCGCGGGGGGCCTCCCTTCCGAACCGGTGATCACGATCCGGTCGTAGTGTTCCGTGATTTCGATGGCCAGCAATTGCTCCAGGGCGTCGAGTGCAGAATCCAGCTCATTCACGCTCACCGACGCATACACGCTCAATTCCATGACCGCCGCGTCCTCGATCAGGATCTTCTTGCGGGTGTAGCGGTTCAGTTCCTGCACGACCCGGTACAGGGGCTCGCGGTCGAAACGCAGCATTCCATTGCGCCAGCCCAGGTAGCGGTCCATCGACTTGGGCTGGAACGCGGTCAGCTCGTTGCGGCTTACGTGGAATTCCGCCAGCCAACCTGCGTCCACCCGGCGCTGCCCGGGCGCGTCAACCGCCGCGGCCTCGCCGTCGGTTGAAACCGGCAGCGCCCCAGCCGAAGCATCTTCAGTCAAGGCATGAATAGCCACCGCGCCTTCCAGAACCGCCACTTCGTAGCGCTGCGGGTCCCTGCGCACGTTGAACACGGTCCCGATGGCGGTGACCGAACGAACGCCCAGTTCCACGGTGAATGGACGTTGCGGATCTTCGGCGACGTCGAAAAAGGCTTCTCCGCGCTCCAGCAGAATCCTTCGCCCGTTGGCGCCGTAGTCCACCACGAGTTGCGTGGCGGTGTTCAGCGTCACGGCGGAGCCGTCGTCCAGCTCGATGGTCTTCTGCTCGCCGGTCCGGGTGAAGTGACGCTGGAGATGGCTATCGTCCGGACCGCTCCAGGGCGCAAGGTAAATAAGGGTTGCGCCGACCGCTAGCACAATGCCGGCGGCTACAGCGAAACGCGCTCGTCGTTGCGAGCGCTGCAGCCTGCTCAGCTCCGCGCTCTCGTCCGCGATAGCCCGGATCGCGGGATCGTCGGCCAGGTCTTCCATACCTGCGTGCGCATCCAGCGCAGCGAGCAATTCTTCGCGGTATTTGGGATCGTCCTTGGCCCGGCTGCGGATCGCCGCAGCCTCGGCTTCCGACAGTTGAGAGGACCACAGGCGCAACAGCGCCTGCTCCACTCCGCCGTTCAAAATGTCCTGAAGATTCTTCAGCATGCAAGCTCTCCAATGCAATTAACGTGCCAGCACGAAATTTCCCTGAGTCTTCCTTCGAGCGAGGGCGGGACGCCGTGGGGGCGATGCCCCCACTCCCGGAAGGATCATGTTCCGGCGGATTCGATCCTGCGGCGGGCCTTGCGGATTCGCTTCATCGCCTGGGCGATGCAGTTCTCGACCTGCTTGACGGTCATGCCCATGTGCAGGGCGATATCTTCGTAGCTCATGTTGCGGAAACGGTGAAGCACGAAGGCCTGCCGCCAGCTGGGGCGCATCGCCAGGATGACGGCCCGCATGGCTTCCAGCTCCAGTTGCGCCGCAACGATTTCCTCGGGTGTCCGCTCATCAATGTGATCGCCCGGAACTCCCTTCTGCCGGGCGGCATAGTTGCTGCGGATGCTCGCCTTTCGCTGCTGGTCGACAACCATGTTGTTGGCCATGGTCAGGAGGTAGGAGCGGTTGCTGCCGGAGGAGGCGGACATCTTCTCCTCCAGCCGTTTCACTTTCATCAGCCGGACGAACAATTCCTGCACAAGGTCTTCGATCTCGTCCGGCGGAACCAGCCGCCCCTTGAGGAACACCCGAAGCGCATGCGCGTGCTCGCCGAATAGCCGCTCGACCAGACGCCTTCGCTCCGGCCGCCCGTGCGATGCCAGGTCGATGACATTGTCTTGACCGCGCTTGAAAGCGGTGTTGATGGGTCTCCTCCCGATCCCGATCGACTCCCCAAGAATACTCCTTTCTCTGAATTGGCGGGAATTGCGCACAAAGAGGCACGAAATGCGCCTTGACAATTTCGTGACGGCTCGTCAGACTTAGCCCGCATTAGCTAATGCAAGGCCGCCGCCATGAAAGTGAACATGCACGAAGCGAAATCGCAACTCTCGAAACTGGGCAAGCTGGCCTGGGAAGGCGAGGAAATCGTAATCGCCCGAGCGGGGGAGGCCTGGTTGCGTCTGACGCCGTATCGTGAATCCCTGGAGCCACGAAAATCCGGTGGGCTGGAAGGCCGCATCTGGATTTCTCCCGACTTCGACGAGGAAGACGAAGAGCTCACGGAGGCGATAGAGAACTCGAAGGTTTTCCCGGACTCGGATCGATAATGCAGCGCCTGTTGCTGGACACGCATGCATTCATATGGTGGCTGTCGGACGTTCCTCAATTGACCCAACTCGCGCACGACGGAATTGCCGACCCTCGCAATGAAGTCCTCGTCAGCGCGATTTCCGGCTGGGAGATTGCCGTCAAACGCGCGAAGGGCCGGATTACGGCGCCCGACAATCTGGGGACGATGGTTACGGAACGAGGCTTCACGCATCTGCCCTTGTCCTTCCAGCACGCGGAGCAGGCAGGGCGTCTCCCCATGCATCACCGCGACCCGTTCGACCGGTTCCTTATCGCCCAGGCGCAATGCGAAAATTTGATCCTCGTTACGCGGGATGCCCGTATCCGCCGCTATGACGTGCGCACGCTGGCGGCGTGAATACAGGCAAGTCGGAGTTGCGGAAAAGAGCCGGGAGCGAGGCGCCAATACTGAGCCCGGGACAATAGGCCCGCCCGCTGCCGGAGGCCGGCGCACTCGCTCCCGGGATCGCCGGTCCCCCCGCACGGGATCGGAACCGGCGATGAAAGAGGTCTATATCTCCCAGTTCAGGTCGACGAAGAACACCTGCCCGCGCGCGTCCCAGCGGGTCGGATCGTACGGTAGGCCGCCGAACACGTTTGGCGGGGCGGCCCTGTCAAGGATGTTGCGGCCCCCGACCCGGATGCGCAGTCCATTGTCCATGAGGTAGGTGAACGTCAGATCCACCGTGGTCAGCGAGCCCACGTCGATACTCAACCATTCCCAGGGAATCGCGGCGCAACGGCTGTTGGGAACGTTCTGGCGTGCGCTGCTGCAGTAGGCTGCGCGGTCGTTGACGTACGAAGGCGTGTAGTACACGAACACGCTGGCGGCATACTGGTTCCACAGCCAACTCAGCGAGCCTTCCAGTTGGTACTCGTCAGGTCCGTTCATCGTTCCTTCGAATTCAAGCCGGCTATCCTCCGTGGGACCGACTTGTACGCGGTCCGCCAGGACGCGCGTGTAAGCGATTCCCGGCGTGAAGCTGCCGAATCTCGTGTCAATTGTGTATTGCAGGCTGGTGTCGATCAGTTCGCTGTATTTCTCGTTGAGATTGATCGGAAGGAAGAGCATCGACTCGATTTCGCCGTTTGCGTCGCGGGTGACCACTTGCGGATGATTCATGATCAATTCGGGGCGTAGCTGCGCCATGAACGCCACTTCGACACCATCTTCGATGCGGTTGGAGAAGTCGGTCTTGGACCAGTCGACCGTCCATTTCAGCCCGGGAATCGTCAACGCATTCCATTCAAAGCCCACGGAATACGTGTCGGAATACTCGTTCTTCAGGTCCGTGTTGTACACCTGCCGGATGACACTTCCAAAAGGCAGGGAGAATTCAGTCGGGCCATCCGGATGGTACGGATCCACGCCACTGAAGCTGGTCCTGAATCGCGTATCCGGCGAGCAGAAGGAATCCGGAGGCGGATCAATGCAGGTCTGGAACTGATCGGACCACACCGGCGCGCGGAAGGCGCGCGTCCAGCGGGTGCGCATTATTAAACTCTCAACCGGCTGATAACGCAGGCCCACGCTCGGGCTGGTCCGGGTTTGTTTCGTGGTCGTGTAGTTGAAATCGTGCACCACGTCAGCGTAGTGGAAGGCCCACTGGCGCTGTTGATATATCAGCCAACCGTCTTCCGGGTGCCAGTAGGGAACCGGCAGTGGATCCAGGAACTCAAAACTCAGGTAGGCCCCTCGCGTTCCGATGTAGGCGGAGCCCGTAGACTCGTTCTTGTCGTGCCGGGCCTGGAGGCTGAGGATCAGGGAATGTACGCCGGGACGTGAGTTTTCCCGACCGATCAGCGGCAGGGCCAGTTCGGCATAGTAAGCGGAAATCTCGCGGGACGGCCGGTCCACGCCGATTCTCGATCCGCTGTCCTCCATGTTCAGAGAGAGTCGTCCCGACGAAGAGGTGGTAAAGGTCCGGGTCTGGAAGATGATGTTCTCGCGATATTCCGCGCCGGCCGAGTACGCAGCCCGCCCGCCCCACATGTCGAACAGGCTGCCTCGCAGCGTGAGGTTGTACTGACGGGTTTCGCTGTCCCCTGTAATGGGGCCTTGGGTGGTGGTCAGAAACCCATCGAACGAGGCCACCTGGGCCTCGCCGTTACCGAAAAAGTTGAAGGCACGGCTCGGGTCGGAACTCGACAATGCGTCGTAATAGGCGTTGGCCGTTGGATCCCATTGCTCGCGTCGTCCGCGTGCCTGCAGCCGGTATACCTCCCGTTCCGATTTGGTGCGCGTGACGTCCAGACTGAGTTCATGCGAGTCGGCGAATTGCCAGATCGCTCCGAAGTTCAGGTCACGCTTTTCGCTTACCGCTTCCGTGAAATGTGGGGGAAGCTGACCTTCCTGAAACTCCCGAATCGCCGCGTATTGCACCAGCATGGGGCGACCAAAGGGGTTGTAGGCGTTGGTGGACGGTACCGGGATAACGCCCACAATCCGCGGGGCGTGCTCCTGGTATGACTCGCGTTTGGAGTAGGCAAGATCCGCGTACACCCGTAGATCGTCCGTCAAGTATTGTTCGAAATTGACGGTGAACGAGTCCGTTGTCGATTCCTCGCCATTTTGCGGCAAGAGCGAGTCATAGGGGATAGGAGACGGGTCTGTGCGAGCGAAAACGATGAAGTCGTCCACCGTGGCGCCCGCACCGCTGTGGTTTGCGGGAAGCTGATAACGGGGCCCGTTGCGCACGCACCGGTAAAACGTGGGCGCCCACGAAGGGGCCTCGAATTCACACACCACGCCGGGCTGACCGATCGTATAGCTGCGAAGATCGAATTCCGGGCCCAGCCTTGGCCGAAAATCAAGCGTGGTTAGCCCGGTCTTGGCGTTGGTAATCGGATCGGAGGTATCGCGCGAAACGATGGCGGTAACATTGCCGCTGCCCCATGCATACCCGCCCGTAATGCTGGCTGTGTTCTGGTTCGCATCGGTGGAACTGAATTCTTGGCGGTAGTCCAGCGACAGGCCGGAGTAGTTCCTCTTGGTGATGAAGTTCACCACGCCGCCGATGGCGTCGGATCCGTATACCGCCGAAGCGCCGTCCAACTGGATATCCACGCGCTCGATGGCCGAGAGCGGAACGTTAAGAACGTTGGCGAAGTCGTCCTCCTGCCCGGCGCCGGCAATTCGCCGGCCGTTCATCAGCACGAGCGTATTGGCCGAGCCCATGTTCCGCAGGTTGACCGTGGAGATGCCCAGCCCCAACTCGATGTACTCTTCGTCCTGATCGGAGCCATCAAAATGCAGACTGGTGTTGGTCTGCGTGGTGATGGACGGATAGGTCCACGGCAGGGTGCGGAAGAACTCCTCCAGCGTGGACACGCCGCGGGCCGCGATGTCCTCGGCCGTGTAGCTGTATATCCTGGCGGTCGGGTCGCCACCCACCAGGCGGGAGCCGGTCACAACCTGTTTCTCCAGTTCCAGCGGCTCTTCTTCTTCCTCCACAGCGGGCTCTTCGGCAGCCGCATCGGAGTCGGCGTCCTCGCCCTCCTGCGCCTGTTGCACGAGCACGACGTTTTCGGAGGCGAACTCGTATTCGAGGCCGGTGTTGGTCAACATGGCGGCCAGGGCTTCCTCAAACCGGTATTCGCCCTTCAAGCCGTCGACTTCAACCTCTTGTCCGTCTCCCTCGGTAAGCATGATCTGCACGCCCGAGGATCTGGCCAGGCTTACCAGCGCCGGGCCGGCCTTTTGCGGCTCGATATCCAGCGTCAGCGTTTCCTCGGACTGAGCCGACGTGGCTGCTCCCGCGAGCGCCAGCACAACAGTGGCCACTGCCGGCAGCGCCGTCGTCTTGATGTTTCCCAAAGTTCTGTTCATGGTCCCCACCTTTGGATCGTCTTGTTGATTTACCGGCCTTCCGAGCCGGTAATCACGATCCGGTCGTAGTGCCGCCTGACTTCGATCGGCAGCAGCTTCTCCAGGCCGTCGAGCGCGGAATCGATCTCATACACGCTCAGGGCCGTATAGACGGTCAGGTCCATGACCGCGGAATCTTCAATCAGGATTTTTCTGCGCGAGTAGCGGTTCAACTCCTGGACCACCTGGAACAGCGGCTCCCGGTAGAAGCTCAGCATTCCGCTGCGCCAACCCTCGTACCGTTCCATGGTCTCCGGCCGAAACGCCCTGATCTCATTCCGGCTTACATCGAACTCGGCCACCCAGCCTTCCTCCAGGAGGTGCCCGGAGCGCGCGGGTATGACCACCGCCTCGCCATCCGCGGAGATGGGCGGAGGCGAAGCGCGCGCGGCATCCGCCAACTCATGCAGGGAAACCGCGCCCTCGATCACGGCCACCTGGTACTGCTGCGGATGCTTGCGGATATTGAACGCCGTGCCGATCGCGGTGACGGAGCGGACTCCGAGTTCCACCGTAAAAGGACGGCCGGGGTCGCGCTCGACTTCGAAATAGGCTTCGCCACGCTCCAGGAGAATTCTCCGTTCCCGCTCGTTGTAGTCCACCACCAACTGACCGCCGGTATTCAGCGTCACAACGCTTCCGTCGTTCAGTTCTATGGTCTGCTGTTCCCCGACGCGGGTGAAGTACTTCTCGAGGTGGCTGTCGTCCGGCGCGCTCCAAAGCGCGAAATAAAGCACGGCGGCGCCAATTGCCACGATCACGCCGGCGGCCACTCCCAGGGCCGCACTGCGTTTCGCCCTGCGCTCCTGGATCAGGCGCCGGTATTCCAGGACCATCTCCCCGATCTCGTCATCGTCCGCCAATCCCTCCATTGAAGCGAGCACCTCAAGAGAACCGTCGAACGCTTCCCGGTACTTCGGATCGCTTCGCACACGGTTGCGAATCGCGGCCGCATTGGCCTCCGACAACCGTTCGGACCAAAGGTGCAGCAACGCGTGCTCCACGTCGCCGCGCAAAATCTCCTGGAGGCTCTTCAGCACGATCTTTCTCCCGCGGCCCTGATCTTCCGCCTGGCTTTGCGGACGCGCCGCATGGCCCGCACGATGTAGTTCTCGACCTGCTTCTCCGTCACCCCCATGTGCAGCGCAATTTCCGCATAGCTCATGTTGCGATAGCGCTGCAGTACAAGCGCCACTCTCCAATTCAGGCGCATGTTCCTGATGACGGCCTTGATGGCCTCCAGTTCCAATTGCGCCGCGACGATCCTCTCGGGCGTGTGCTCATCCATCTGTTCGCTTTCGATTGCCCGCTGCGCCGCCGCGTAGTTGCTGCGCACTCGCAACCTGCGCTGCCGGTCCACGATGAGGTTGTTGGCCATCGTCAGGAGATAGGAACGATTGCTTCCGGTTGCGTCGGACATCTTTTCTTCCAGTTGCTCGACTTCCATCAGCCGCGCGAAGAGTTCCTGCAAGAGGTCCTCGACCCGGTCCTGCGGAACCGCCCGCCCCAGCAGGAACAGGCGCAGGGCCCGGGCATGCCGGTCGAACAGATTCTTGACCAGCCGCCTTCGACCCGGCCTGTCGCGTGAAGCCAGGTTGACGATGTTGTCGCTGCGACCGCCCGGCAAAGTGCTTATGGAACACCTCCCTATAAGAATCAACGGCCAGGCTTGCCTGTTACCCCGCGCTGGCACTGCCGTCGCTTCCGGCAAAGCATAAAATTCACTGCGGCCCGGCAATGAAGAAAGCTCTTAGCATCCTACTTGACCAAGCCCTGCTTTCGGTTGCCGGGGACCACGCCGACAGCCTTCGATACGCCGGACTGGAGCAGGCCCGGGACGCGCGCAATGGGCACTATGCCTCCAGCGCCGCGATGCAGCTTGCCGGCAGGCTCAAGCGGCCGGCCGCCGATATTGCCGAAGAGATTGCTGCCGGGCTTTCGCGGCATTCGCTGATCGGGCGCGTCGAGACCGCCGGGCCCGGGTTCATCAACATATGGCTGGACCCCGGCGCGCTGCAGTCCGAACTCGTCCGCATCGTTGCGGACGGCGATGCCTATGGGTCCTGCGATCTCGGCGCGGGCCGGAAGGTGCTGGTGGAGTTCGTGTCCGCCAATCCCACCGGGCCCCTGCATGTGGGGCACGGCCGCCACGCGGCGATCGGCGACTGCCTGGCGCGCCTCCTTGAGGCGACCGGTCACGAAGTCTGGCGCGAGTACTACGTCAACGATGCCGGGCGGCAACTGGCCGTGCTGGGCCTTTCGGTATGGCTGCGGATGGTGCAACAGGCCGGTGGCGAAGAAACTTTCCCTTCGGGCGCCTATCGTGGCGAGTACGTTGCCGAACTCTCCTCCCGCATGACCCGCGAACTGCCCGAGGCCGCCGAAGCCGCCAGACGCAGCGCGAGCGGCGATTCGGCCGGGCAGCAGGGGGAACCGGCGAACGGCAAGGACGCGGACGCATACGTGGACGCGCTCATTGTCGCCGCGCGCGAGACGCTGGGCGACGAACTGTTTGCCGATATCGGGCGCCTGGCCGGCGAATGGGTGCTGGACGATATTCGCGACGATCTTGAGCAGTTCGGCGTGCGATTCGATCACTGGCAGTCCGAGCGCGAAATGGTGACGGGCGGAGAAATCGACGCCTGCCTGGAAAAACTCGCCGGCGTCACCTACCGGAGCGACGGCGCCCTGTGGTTTCCCGCGGAGAAATACGGCGACGAGAAGGACCGCGTGGTGGTTCGGGCCGATGGCCGCAGCACCTATTTCGCGTCCGACATCGCCTATCATTACGGCAAGCGCAAGCGTGGCGCGGACGTGCTGCTCGACGTGCTCGGCGCGGACCATCACGGCTATGTCGGCCGCGTGCGGGCCGGCCTTGAGGCGCTGGGCGAACCGCCCTCGAGCCTGGAGGTCCGGCTGGTGCAGTTCGTGGCCCTCTACCGCGGCGGTGAACGGGTGGCGATGTCCACCCGCGGCGGCGAGTTCGAGACCCTGCGGAACCTGCGCGAGGAAGCCGGCGTGGACGCGGCGCGTTTCTTCTACGTATCCCGGGCAGGAGAACAGCATCTTGATTTCGACCTCGATCTGGCCAGGAAGCAGTCCAACGACAATCCGGTTTACTACGTTCAATACGCCCACGCGCGCGTTGCCAGCCTGTTCGAAAAGATGCGCGCGCGGGGGATCGGCTTCAGCCCGGATCAGGGCGAGGAACACGCCGGCCTGCTTGAGCACCCGCGGGAGATCGACCTGATGCTGGCGCTGGCGCGGCTGCCCGAAACCGTGGAGCAGGCAGCCGTGCAGCGGGCCCCGCAGGTGCTGGCGCATTACCTGGTCGGCGTAGCGCAGGCATTCCACGGCTGGTACAACCACTGCAAGGTTCTGGACGCCGAACCCGGCCTGCGCCGTGCGCGGCTGCTGCTGGCGCAGGCCAGCGGCCAGGTCCTGCGCAACGGACTGGGATTGCTGGGCGTATCCGCCCCGAGGAGCATGTAGGCATGGCAAAACGAAAGAAATCCGGCGGCTGGCGCGGGGGCCAATTCGTGACGGGCGTCGTGCTGGGCCTGGTGCTGGGCCTTTGGGGCTACCCAATGCTCACGGAATGGTGGGCGCAGCCTTCGTCGGGCACGCCGGCAGACAATCCGTCGTCGTCCCCAACCTTCGATTTCTACACCATGCTCGAACGCGGCGAGGAGGTCGTGGAGGAAACCCTGGCCTTCAGGCCCGAGCCGGCCGGAGAACCCGCGGCTGCCGAGCCCGACACCGGGGCGCCCGCGTCCGAGTCCGTCCCGGAAACCGTGGCCTCGACCGCCACCGAGCCTGCCGCATCACAGGTTCCGGATACCGAGCCGCCAACCCCGGCGCCCAGTCCGGTGGATACGCCGGGCATGTACGTCCTGCAGATGGGCGCGTTCGTCCGCGAGACCGAGGCCGAGTCGCTGAAGGCCAGGCTGGCGCTGGTGGGCATGACGGCGCGCATTCAGCCGGTGATGGTGGACCGGCAGACCTATTACCGCGTCCGGATCGGTCCCACCGACGATCTCGCGCAGCTGAACACGGACCGCGCCCGGCTGCAGCAGCATCGATTCGACTTCTACTTGCTCAAGCTGAGCCAATAGAGTTGATTTCCGCCTCACGGGTCCGCGCCTGCGGCGAGGCCATTCGACAAGGCTTCCCCTGGCGCGCCCTCGCCGATACGCCCACGCCGGTGGACCGCCATGACTCGCTCGCCGATGAACTCGGCGCCCGCTCCGCCTGGATCAAGCGCGACGACATCAGCGGCGCGAAATACGGCGGCAACAAGCTGAGAAAGCTCGAGTTCCTGCTGGCCGACGCGCTGGAGGGCGGTTATCGGGGCGTATTGACCTACGGCGCCGTGGGATCCAACCACGTTCTGTCCACCGCGCACGCTGCCCGCGGTCTCGGCCTCGAGTGCTGCGGAATCGTCCGTCCCCAGCCGCCCACGCCCTACGTCGAGGAAACGCTTCGCTGCCACCTCCTGCTGGGTACCCGGCTGATCGCGGCGGCCGACCGGGAGGCAACCGCGCGCGAGCGCGAGCGATTGCTGGCCGAAGAGGGCGCCTGGTACGAGGTGCCGCTGGGGGGGTCCTCGGTGCTGGGTTGTCTGGGCTACGTCTGCGGCGCGCTCGAACTGGCCGGGCAGGTCAAGGCCGGGGAATGTCCGGCGCCGGACCTGATATACCTGCCCTGCGGGTCTTCCGGGAGCACGCTGGGGCTCGACCTGGGACTTGCGCTGGCCGGACTGTCCACGCGCATAGTGGCGGCCCGCGTCGTGTCCGACAACATGATGTCGATGAGCAGGATCCGGTCGCTGGCGGGGCAATTGAGACAGCTGCTGGACGGCATCTGCCCCTTGCCCGAAGACGAGCCCCTGAGCCGCGTGGAGTTTCGCACCGAGTTCCTGGGTTCGGGCTATGCGCTGCCCACCGACGAGGCGCTGGCGGCGATCGAATTCATGAAACGGGAAACGAACACGCATTTGGAATACACCTACTCCGGGAAGGGCGCGGCGGCCATGCTGAGCGACGGGCGCAATGGACGCCACAAGGACCGCAACCTGCTGTTCTGGAACACCTACAACTCGCGGCCGGCGCCCGCCGGCTTGCCGACCCTGAATCGCGAAGCGTTGCCCGAGGTCATCCGGGCGAGCCTGCCGCCAACCTAGCCGGCTTTTTGCAGCCGTCCGCGCCGTGAGCGACTCGCTGCCGCCGGAATTTCTGCCGCTGCTGGCGCTGGCGGGCTGCGCGGCGGGTTTTCTGAACGTGATGGCGGGCGGAGGATCGCTGCTTACGCTCCCGGTGCTGCTGCTGGCCGGCGTCCCGGCGCCGATCGCCAACGGAACGCTGCGCGTTTCCATCATCGCCCAGAACCTGGTGGCGCTGGGCACCTTCCGGCGCCACGGCTTCGGCGAACTGAAGCAAGCGCTGTTCCTGTCGCTGTTCGCATGCGCCGGCGCCTTGGGTGGCGCGTCGCTTGGCGTGCGGATGAGCGGGCCGTGGTTTGACCGGATCGTGGTTCTGACCATGGTGGTCTGCACGCTGCTGATCCTGCGCCGCGGGAAGGCCGCTCCGACGTCGGCCCTCGGTCCCGGCCGCCGCTGGCTGGGCTATGCGGCACTGGTGTTTGCCGGCGCCTGGGGCGGCTTTATTCAGGTGGGCGTGGGGTTCCTGCTGATGCCGGCGCTCAATCGCATTCTGGGCATGGACCTGGTGCGCGTGAACATGTACAAGGTCGTGATCATCCTGCCGTACACGGTCCTGGCGCTGGCGATCTTCGCCTGGCAATCGGAAATCCTGTGGCTGGCTGGCCTGGCGCTGGCGATCGGCAACTCCGCGGGGGGATGGCTGGGCGCGCGGCTGACGGTGTCAAGAGGGGAGCCGCTGATTCGCGCCGTTTTCCTCATCGCCGTTGCCGCGATGGCCGCAAGCCTGCTGCTGCGCGGCTAAGGCGTTACGGACCAGGTGTAGGTTTCGCTGCGCAGGACCAGCCCGAATCCCAGGCGGCCGCTTACGTTGCGGCGCCACCAGGTCGATTCCTCCGGAAACAGCCGCGCCCGCACGGAGAAAACATGCGGTTCTCCGGGCTGAAGCTCATCCCGGCGGGCCAGGGGCTGATCGGCCACGTAGCCGATCTTGCGCAGGGCGGAGAACATCGTCGCGAATTCCGCGCGGGCGTCGGCCGACGGGGAACTGACGACAAAGCGGTCGGCCTCGCGGTCGAATTCGAGGTAAACGGTGCGCACCACCAGGGTCAGCTGACTGTCGGGGATCACGGGCCTTGGCCGGGCCACGGCGAATTCCACCTCGAACCTCAGTCTCAGCCCGGCGCGCAAGAGCCGCTCGGCCTCTTCATCCAGCTCAATGTCCACCCGCGTGGTAACCAGCCAGCTTTCCCCGTCCGCGCGCGCGTAGGCCATGCGCACGTCAACCTCCGATGCCGGGGCCGCCGTGGGAAGGCCAAGCAGGCAAACCAGCGCCAGCAGCCCGAAATGGGCGGGCGTATCAGCGAATCTGAAGCGGCTTCTCAAGCAGCGCATTGAAATGTCCGTCGGCGCAACGCCTCCCGGGCAGTGTGTGATAGCCGTGTCGCGTCAAGGGCAGCGCCCATCCCCCGGTAACGCCGCCGCAACTCCTGACTTCACGGGCCAGGCCCCTATTTTCGCCCAGAAAGCGCCGGATTACATCACCGGTTTCTTCCGGTAAAACCGAGCAAACGCTGTAGAGTAGGCGCCCGCCGGGCTTGAGCAGCGGCCAGAGGCTTTCAAGCAGCCGTCCCTGCACGCGGGCGAAAGGCGCAATGTCGTCATCGCGGCGCAGGTGCTTGATGTCCGGATGGCGGCGAATGACGCCGATCGTCGAGCAGGGCGCGTCGAGCAGAATGCGGTCGAAAGCGACGCCGTCGAACCACTCCTCCGGGCGCAAGGCATCGCCGCGGCGAACGGTGGCGCTCAAGCCGAGCCGGGCAAGATTCTCTTCCAGCCGCGCCAGCCGTTCGCCATCGATGTCCAGCGCCACCAGCTCTTCCGGGTCCGGGCACAACTCGAGCAATTGCGCGGTCTTGCCGCCGGGCGCCGCGCAGGCGTCCAGGACCCGCATGCCGGGGCGAACGCCGAGCAGCTGCGCCGCCAGTTGTGCCCCGGCGTCCTGAACCGACACCAGGCCTTCGGCAAAACCGGGCACATCGCGGACCGGCCCCGGAGGATCGAGCTGCAGCGCGTCCGGCAGATCGGCAGGCAGAGCGAAACGCCACGGGCCGGCGCAGGTTGCCTGCATCCGGTACGCCTTGCGCCCGGTCCTCGTGCGATTGACCCGCAGCCACATCGGCGGCTTGCGGTTGCCGGCCCGCAGTATCGAACTCCAGCGACCCGGCCATGCGGCCTGCAATCGGCGTATCAGCCACTCGGGATGCGAGTAGCGCCCCTCAAGGCTTTGATCGGCCGCCTTCTCCAGGCTAGGGCTTTCGCGCAGATAGCGGCGCAGGACCGCGTTGACCGCGCGTGCCGGGGCCGGGCCGAGCAGCGACTTGCCCGCGGAAACGCAGGAACTCACGGCGGCATGGTCCGGGATCCGCGTGCGGACAAGCTGGAACAGCCCGACGGACAGGAGAGCGCCGAGCTTGCCGGACGGACGCGGCCGCTCCATCAGCCGTTCCAGCAACTGCGCGTGCCGGTGATGCCAGCGCAACGCCCCCAGCGCCAGTTCCGCGGCCAGCGCCCGCCGCTCGGGCGTCAGCTCCGAATATCCGGCGGCGTCGAGCGCGCGCGGGTAGCTCCGTCCCTGCAGCACGCCGTAGACGGTCAGCGCGCTCACCCGCCGGGGCCCGGCGCCGGTCCCGCTCACGTCAGCACCGCTTCGGCCAGAGGGGCGCCGCGCGCCGCATTGCTTGCGGGCATGCGGCGGCGGCCAGGCAACTGGACCTCCTGCACCCGCAACATGCCGGAGACGGTCGCCACGTCCATTCCGGCGCGCGAAATATCAAGGACGCGACCCGGCTCGCCTCCAGAGCCCTCCAGCGCCTGCGCTTTCCAAAGGCGCAGCGGCCTGTCGCTCCACATCGCGTGCGCGACCGGCCAGGGATCGTAGGCACGCACGCGACGGGCAAGCGCTTCGGCCGACAGGGTCCAGTCCAGGCGGCCCTGCCGCTTGGCGATCAGCGGCGCGTAGGTGGACAGGACCGCATCCTGCGGAACTGCTTCAAGCTCTCCGGCGAGGATCGCGGGAAGCTGCTCGATCAGCAGATCGGCACCCAGCCGGGCCAGCCTCCGCTCCAGGGTCCCAGTGGTTTCGTGCGGCTCGATTGCGGTGCGCCGGGCCGCCAGCAGCGGGCCCGTGTCCAGGCCGGCATCCATTTGCATCAGCGTGACCCCGGTGTGGCCGTCGCCGGCCAGAATCGCCGCCGCGACCGGCGAGGCGCCGCGCCAGCGGGGCAGCAGCGACGCGTGAATGTTGACCGCGCCGAGCGCGCATGCATCGAGCGCGGCGGCCGGCAGGATCGATCCGTAGGCTGCGACCACCAGCAGGTCGGCGCCGAAGTCCTCAAGCTGTCGCGTCAGTGACGCGTCCTTCCAGCTTGCCGGCTGCAGCAGGTTCAGCCCGGTTTCCCGCGCCCATCTCTTGACCGGCGAGGCCGCGATCCTGCGCCCGCGGCCGACGGCGCGATCGGGCCGCGTGATCACGGCCGGAATGGCATGGCCCGCTCCGTGCAGGGCGCGCAACGCTGCCAGCGCAAAATCCGGCGTGCCTGCAAATAGAAGCTTGGCAGGCGCGGTCATGGTGAAGCGACAGTGACGGCCGCGCTAGAACTCCAGAACCGCCGGCTTGCCGGTCCGCTCGGCTTTCTCCAGGCGTTTGCGCAGCATGCGGCGCTTGAGCGGCGACAGGTAGTCGATGAACAGCTTGCCGTCCAGGTGATCGATCTCGTGCTGAATGCAGATCGAAGCCAGCCCCTCCAGCTCCTCCTCCACCGGTTCCATTTCGGTCGTGTACGCCCGGACCTTCACCCGCTCGGCGCGCGGCACCTCGGCGGTGAATTCGGGCACCGACAGACAACCCTCCTCGCTCACCACCTCGCCTTCGGAGGAAACAATCTCCGGGTTGACATAGCAGCGGGGCGTGTCGCGTTCCTCCGATACGTCCATGACCAGCACGCGCTCGGCGACGTTCACCTGGATCGCCGCAAGACCCACGCCCTTCGAGGCGTACATGGTCTCCAGCATGTCATCGGCCAGGCGCCGCAATCGCTCGCCGGCCACCGCGACCGGCCTGGCCTTGCGGCGCAGCCGGCGGTCCGGAAAGGTCAGTACTCGCAGTTCCGCCATGGGCAGGACGTCAGGGCTCCAGGGATTCCGCAGTTGTGGTATTTTCCCACAGTCACCAAAGGATGTCCCGCATGGAAGCAAAACCCTGGATTACCCTCCAATTGTGTCCCGCGCTGTCGCCGCTGCTGCGGCGCAGGCTGCTCGAGCGCTACGGCGAGGCGCACGCCGTCATTGCCGCGCCGGGCGCCGAACTGCTCGAAGCCGGCCTGACGCCCGCCGTTCTGAACTGGCTTCGGCAGCCGGACCCGGCCGTGATCGCCCCCTGTATCGACTGGATCGCCGGCGAGGGCGCTCACCTGGTGCCGTTCACCGACGAACGCTTTCCCCCGCTATTGCGCGAGATTGACGATCCGCCGGCGGCGCTGTTCGTACTCGGACAGGTTGCCGCGCTGGCCGAGCCGCAGTTGGCGATCGTGGGCAGCCGCGCGGCCACGCCCCTGGGACGATCGACCGCGATGGACTTTTCCCGCGCGCTGGCCCGCCGCGGCCTTGCCATCGTCAGCGGGCTGGCCGAGGGCATCGATGCGGCCGCGCACGAAGCGGCCCTGGATTGCGGCGGCATCACCGTCGGCGTCTGTGCCACGGGTCTGGACCGCATATATCCAAGGCGCAACAAGGAGCTGGCGCGGCGCATTACCGCAGCGGGCGCATTGATCTCGGAAAATCCGCCGGGCATCGAACTGCAGCAATGGATGTTTCCGCGCCGCAACCGGATCATCAGCGGCATGTCGGCGGGCGTCCTGGTCGTCGAAGCGGCCGCACGCTCGGGAGCGCGCATTACGGCCCGCGCCGCGGCCGAGCAGGGCCGGGAGGTATTCGCCGTGCCCGGCTCGATTCACAGCCCGCAGTCACGGGGCTGCCACGCCCTGATCCGCGCCGGCGCCAAGCTGGTTGAGCGGCCCGGGGACGTGCTGGAAGAGCTGCCGGCCCTGCTGCAGATCGGCGGCGCGGAAGCGCCGGAGCAGGCGGCGCTCGAACCGGCTCCCGGAGAACTGCCGCTGGTGGGCGGGCTGCTGCGCCAGGGACCCCTGGGCATGGACGAACTCGTGCGCCAGACCGGGCTGGACGCGTCCGAGCTTGCCGCCGCGCTCACGCGCATGGAGCTCGAGGGCCGCGTGCATTCGCTGCCGGGCGGCCGGTTTCAATACGGCCGCTGAACAGTGCTAGGATGCGCGCTCGATTTCAGTAGACTCCGTGTAGTAAAGCGCAATCGCCAGATGATTCCATCCAGAACAAACCGGCCCATGCAGGTGCTCCCCGCGTGACGCGCGCCGCGACCGGAAAGGCCGCGGGGGGCCTTATCGTGGTCGAATCTCCCGCCAAGGCGCGGACGCTGCAACGCTATCTCGGCAAGGACTATCGCGTGCTGGCCTGCAACGGGCACGTGCGGGATCTGAAGAGTGGCGGGCTGTCGATCGACACGAAGAAGGGCTTCGCGATGGAGTTCGAGGCGGTGGAGAGTTCGAAAGCGGCGGTAGCGCGGATCCGCAGCGCACTGGCCAGGATGCCGGCGCTGTATCTCGCCACCGATCCGGACCGCGAGGGCGAGGCCATCGCCTGGCACCTGCTGGAGATGTTGTCCGATGCGGGGGCGCTCGAGAACAAGCAGGTTCACCGGGTGGCCTTCAACCAGATCACGCGCAGCGCGGTCAACAATGCGGTCGAGGATCCCCGCGACGTGTCGATGCCACTGGTGGAGGCCCAGAAGGCCCGGCGCTGCATGGACCGGCTGCTCGGTTTCACCCTTTCGCCACTGCTGTCGCGGATACTCACGCGCGGCCTTTCGGCGGGCCGGGTGCAGAGCCCCGCCCTCAAGCTGATCGTGGAGCGGGAAAAGGAAATCGAGGCGTTCAGGCCGCGCGAATACTGGACCCTCACCGCGCACCTCGGCAAGGACGGCCAGGAATTCGAGGCCGCCCTTGTGGAGTTGAAAGGCGAGAAGCTGAAGAAGTTCTCGCTGGGGGACGCCGAGGCCACCGCACAAGCCCGCGACACGCTCCTTGCGGCGATGAAGGAGGGCGCATCGGACGACGGGCCCGGAGTGTTGACCGTCGCGAACGTCAAGCCCACGCGGGCCAAACGCGGCCCGCCCCCTCCGTTCACGACCTCGACCATGCAGCAGGCCGCTTCCCGCCAGCTCGGCATGCAGGCGCAACGCACGATGCGGGTGGCCCAGTCGCTGTACGAGGGCGTCGATACCGGCAGCGGTGCGGTCGGACTGATCACCTACATGCGGACCGATTCCGTGCAGATGGCGCGCGAAGCGGTGCAGGAGATCCGTGAATACGTCGCCGAGAAACTGGGCGCCGGTTTCGTTCCCGGTTCGCCGCGCCGGTACCGCACCAAGACCCGCAACGCACAGGAGGCGCATGAAGCGATCCGGCCCACCAGCATCGCGCGCGCGCCGGAAACGCTCAAGAGTCATCTGGATTCCGACCAGTACCGCCTCTACGACATCATCTGGCGGCGCGCCGTGGCCAGCCAGATGAGCGACGCCGTCTACGACCGCGTGAGCGCGGAGTTCACTCCGGGCAAGACAGCGCCGGGCGCCGCGGAAACAACCCCGGCGGGCCGCTTCCGGGCCACCGGCAACACGCTCGCGCATCCGGGCTTCCTCAAGGTCCTGGCGCGTTCGGCGGACAGCAGGGACAAGGCGCTGCCGCCGCTGGCCACTGGAGAAACGCTGGACGTGCGCGAACTCGCGACCGAACAGCACTTCACCGAGCCGCCGCCGCGCTACACCGAGGCAAGCCTGGTAAAGGCGCTGGAAGACCACGGCATCGGACGGCCTTCCACTTACGCCGAGACCCTGCGCAAGATCCGCGACCGCGAATATGCGGTCATGGAAAAACGCAATTTCGCGCCTACCCAGAAGGGCAGGATGGTGGCCGACTTCCTTACCCGTCATTTCAATGACTACGTCGATTACGACTTCACCGCCGGAATGGAGGAGTCCCTGGATGCCGTGGCCAACGGAGAGAAGCACTGGGTGCCGGTCATGGACGAGTTCTGGAGCCACTATTCGGAGCAGCTCACGGAGAAAAAGCGCACGCTGAAGGGCATCGAGGAACGCCCGCGCCGTCTGCTCGGCGAGCACCCGGAAAGCGGCGAACCCGTTTACGCACGGCTGGGGCCCTACGGGTACTTCGTGCAGCTCGGCGAGCGCACGGAGGACCATCGGCCGCCGGTCGCCACCCTGCGCGAAGGCCTCAATTACGAAGACATCACGCTTGAACAGGCGCTGGAATTGTTGCGCGGACCGCGTCTGCTCGGAACGGACACGGCCACCGGCCAACCGGTCTATGCCGGCAGCGGGCGCAACGGCCCCTACGTGCAACTCGGCGAGAGGGGCGGCGAGGAGAAACCGAAATATGCCTCGCTGACCGACGGCCTGAGCGAGGAGTCGGTGACGCTGGAGGAGGCCCTGAAGCTGCTTTCCCTGCCGCGGGAGCTGGGGCCGCACCCGGAGACCGACGACACGGTCTATGCCGGGCGGGGGCGATTCGGACCGTACGTGCAACTCGGCGAGCGCGGCAAGGAAAAGCCGAAATACGCCTCGCTGCCGCCCGAAATCTCCCCTTACACCGTCACGCTGGACGAGGCGGTCGGCCTGCTTCGCCTGCCCCGCGAACTCGGAAAGCACCCGGACAACGGCCGGCCCGTTTACGTCGGCTGCGGGGTCAAGGGACCGTATGTGCAGATCGGGAAACGTGGCGGCAAGGCGCGGCCCCGGTACATTCGCTTGCCGAAGCCCCATTCGGTGTTCACGCTGACGCTGGAGGAAGCCCTCGAGGTGCAGCCCGCCCGGCGAGCCAGGCGGCCGGCGATCCGGGAATTCGAGGACGGCGGAATCAGGATACTGGATGGCCGCTACGGCCCGTACGTCACCGACGGGTCACGCAACGCTTCGGTGCCGCGCGAACAGGACCCGGCCGCCCTGTCGCTGGAGCAGTGCCGGGAACTTCTGAAGAATGCGCGGAAAAAAGGATCGCGAAAAAGGCCGGCGCGCCGCTGACGCGCACATCGACCGCGGCGCCCGCATCCTTCGCGGCGGCGGAGTAATCGCCTATCCGAACGATTCGGTTTACGGTCTCGGTTGCCTGCCGGGCAACGAGCAGGCTGTCGAACGCGTGCTCAGGCTCAAGGGCCGCGACCGGTCGCTGGGCCTGATCCTGATCGCCGCCGAATGGCAGCAGTTCGACGATTGGGCGGGGGAACTCTCCACGTCGCCGGACTTCCGGGAGTTGCGGGAAAGCAAGGGAATTACCTGGATAGTGCCTGCCTCTTCAGACACGCCGGAATGGATCACCGGCGGCCGCGACACCGTGGCCGTTCGCCGGAGCCTGCACCCCCTGGCCGCGGCCCTGAGCCTGGCGCTGGACTCTCCGGTGGTATCCACGAGTTGCAACCCGCACGGCAGCCCGCCCGCCCGAACCGAGGCCCAGGCCCGGAGTTATTTCGAGGCCGGGGTCGACTGGGTGATGCCCGGCGAATGCGGTCCGCTCGAAGGACCGAGCGAAATCCGCGACGCCGCCACCGGAGCGGTGCTGCGACCGGCATAATGGCGCCGATTGCAGGAGAGTTTTGCTCGCAGCGGGGGCGACGCCCATGATTACATTTGCCGAAGAGACTCTGGCGCTTCTTCTCGACGACAAGACCGGCACCTTCCTGCCGATCGGCAAGTACGCGCTGGAGCACGCGCTGGTGGGCGGCATCCTGATGGACCTGGCATTCGCCGATCGCATAGACACCGATCCCGAGCAATTGATCCTGATCGATGCGACGCCCACGGGCAACCCCATGCTGGACCGGGTGCTGAAACGCATCAGTGAAAGCAGTGAAACCCGGGACACCGCCGCCTGGCTGGAAATCATTTCCGAGGAGCAGGGCGAATCGATACAGGAACAGGCCATCGAAAGCCTGATCGAGCGGGGCGTGCTGGAGCGCCGGGAAGAAAAGTTCCTTTGGGTGTTCCGTTCCCGGCGTTATCCGATGATGGACGGCAAGATTCAGCGCGAGGCCCGGCAGCGCGTGGTGGGCGTGCTGTTCTCGGGCGACATTCCCGATCCCCGCGACATCGCCCTGATCTGCATCGCCGACGCCTGCGGCGTGCTCAAGACCGTATTCGGCGACAAGGAACTGGACGAGATCGCGCCGCGCCTCGATCAGCTGCGCAAGATGGACCTGATCGGCCGGGAACTGATCACCCAGCTTTCCGTCTGGCGCTGGTCCGGCACCATAACGCGAATCTGAGCCGGAGTCAGTTCCAGGGGAGGCCGGACCAGGCTTCCCGGCACTCGCGGTGCCGAAAACAGCTCACCAGGTGATCGTTGATCAGGCCGCAGGCCTGCAGGTGGGAATAGATGATGGTAGAGCCCACGAACTTGAAACCGCGGGCCTTGAGGTCGGTCGACAGGCGATCGGAAAGCGGTGAGGTGGCGGGCACTTCGTGCTGCTCGCGCCAGTGATTGACGACCGGTTTGCCATCCACGAAACCCCAGATATAGCGCGCGAACGATCCGAATTCCTCGTGGACCCCAAGAAAGCGGGCGGCGTTGTTGACCGCGGCGGCGATCTTCTGCCGATTGCGGACAATGCCCGGATCGGAAACCAGCGTCTCGATTTCCCGATCGCCAAACCTTGCTACCCGCACCGGATCAAAGCCGGCGAAGGCCCGCCGATAGCCTTCCCGCTTATGCAGCACCGTCCTCCAGGACAGGCCCGCCTGCGCGGATTCAAGGACCAGAAACTCAAAGTGGGTGGCGTCATCAAGAACGGGCAGACCCCATTCTTCGTCGTGATAGGCCTGATATTCGTCGCTTACGCCGAGCGACCAGGGGCACCTTTCCCGCATTTGTACAAACGAAACAGCGCAGCCAGGCCGTCTGCACTGAGCATGGAACCCGCGGAGAACCCACGGACCTATACCAGGCGCTACGCCCCCCGCATGGCTGCCGGCGCAATTACGCCGGCGGAATTGGACGATACAGCCGGCGAGCCCGCGAGCCCGCCGGCTGTCGTCCTGAAATGGCTACCGAAGTAGCGGCGAAGTTATTCTTCTTCGCTGTCGTCGCCGCAACTGCCTTCGCCGCAGCTGCCTTCGTCGTCGTCGCCGTCGTCATCGTCGTCGCCGTCGTCGTCATCACCATGGCCGTCCATGAGTGACGGAAGCTCGGGCGCTTGGGAGCCGTCTACGGCTGCAGCGGCCGGGCCGGCAACGCCGGCGGCGAGGGCTGCACTAAGGGCAAGGGCGAGTAGTTTGCGTTCAGGACTGGTCATGGAAATGCCTCCAGTTTGTAGCGTTGTTTCCCTGTTCAGGGACATATAAGGCCGCGCGCCCGTATACGAACACGCAGCCGACGCGGGAATAGTTTCTCCCGCGTCGAAGTCTAGCACACGGTAGCCGAGCTACCGATGACCGTACTTCTGCGGTACGCTTCGCTCCGAAAGGCGCTCCGGATTCAGACAGGTCCCAGGAAAATGTCAGCACTCTACGCCGTAATGGGGCACCCGATCGGCCATAGCCGTTCGCCCGAAATCCATGCCCGCTTTGCCGCGCAACTGGGTTTGCATGTCGAGTATCGGCGCATCGAGGTGCGCCCGGGATCCCTGGCCTCCGCGGTGGAGAACTTCAGGGCGGACGGTGGACGGGGTTGCAACGTCACGGTGCCGCTTAAGGAAGAGGCCGCGGAGTTGAGCGACGAGCTCGGCCCCCAAGCCGGGCAGGCAGGAGCGGTGAATACGCTGACCGCCGGCGCGGGTGGCCGGATGCGGGGGGACAACACCGACGGAACGGGCCTGATTCGGCATTTGCGCACCAACCTGGGGGTAGAACTTGCAGGCGCCAGAGTGCTGATCATCGGCGCCGGCGGAGCCGTTCGCGGAGTACTTCCGGCGCTGCTGGCCGAGGGCGTCGGAGAGACCATCGTCTTCAACCGCACGCGGGAACGCGCCCGGGAACTGGCGCGGCGTTTCGATTCGCTCGGAACCATACGTGTCGCGGATTCCGCCAATCCGGAGCTTCCGGCGGTGGACCTGGTCATCAACGCCAGTTCAGCGGGGATCTCGGGCGAGCCGCCCGGCCTGGACCCGGTAACGGCGAGAGGCGCGCTGTGCATGGACCTGGCGTACGGACGGGCCGCCGAGCCGTTTGTTGCCTGGGCACAAGAGGGCGCCGCGCGCGCCGCTCACGACGGTTTGGGAATGCTGGTGGAACAGGCGGCCGAGAGCTTCAGAATCTGGCACGGCACGCGCCCGGACACGACGGAACTGCTTCAACCCTGATCCCGGAGCCGGCCGCGCCGGCGGCGGGCCGATCACCGCATAGTCACGAGTTCTTCGGCCGCCGTGGGATGGATGGCCACGGTGTCGTCCAGGTCGGACTTACAAGCGCCCATCCTTATCGCCACCGCGAACCCCTGAAGCATCTCGTCGGCGCCGGGCCCGGCCAGGTGGCAACCCACGACTCTTTCCTCTTCCCCGGCCGTTACCAGTTTCATGCGCGCCTTCGGCTTGTTTTCGGAAATACCGTAGAACAGGGGAACGAATTCGACCCGGTAACAACGCACCGCATCCCCGTATGCCTCGCGCGCCTCTTCCTCGGTAAGCCCGACGGCGCCCAGCGGCGGGTGGGCGAACACCACGGTCGGGATATTGCGGTAGTCCATGCGCCGCTCGGACATTCCGCCGAATTGACGGTCCCCCCAGCGGCGCCCGGCGGCGATCGCTACCGGAGTGAGTTCATGATGTCCGGTGACGTCGCCCAATGCGAACACGCCGGGCGCCGTGGTTTCCTGCCATTCGTCCACCTCGATGGCGCCGCGCCCGTCGCATTGCACGCCGGCAATATCGAGATTCAGGCCGGCGGTGAGCGGACGCCTGCCCACAGCCCACACGAGGGCGTCGAACGGCCCGCTGCGTTCTCCCGAAACGGCGGTCAGGCACAGACTCTCGGCATCCCTCTCGACGGCAGCGGGCACGAAACCCGTGGCGATCCGCACCCCCGACCCGGCGAGCCCCTCCATGCAGGCCTGCTGCAGGATCTCGTCGAAGCTGCGCAGCACCGAATCGTGCCGCAGGTGCAGGGTCACTTCCGTGCCGAGACCCCGGAGAATCCCCGCCAGCTCCACGGCGATGTAGCCGGCGCCCACAACCGCTGCGCTCGCCGGCCGGCGCTCAAGTTCGAAGAACCCGTCGGAAGTGATTCCGAGTTCGGCCCCAGGAATCGCAGGGACGATCGGAGCGCCGCCGGTGGCAATCAGAATCCGTTCGGCGGAGTAGTCCTCGCCGTTCACGCAAAGCACGCGCGGCGCGGAAAAAGCGCCGTGTCCGGATACGCTGTGCACGCCGCGGCGCTCGAGGTTGCTCGCATAGATGCCGTTCAGCCGGCGGATATAGCGTTCGCGCCGACTGACCAGTTCCGCGAAGTCGTGACCGTTCACGGCGAGATCGAATCCGTAATCGCCACCATGCCCCAGCTCCCTGGCCAGTTCGGCGGCATGCCACATGATCTTCTTGGGCACGCAGCCGCGATTGACGCAGGTGCCGCCGAGACGTCCGGATTCCAGCAGCGCCACCCGCGCTCCGTATTCGGCCGCCCGCTGAGCCGCGGCCAGTCCGCCGCTGCCCGCGCCCACCACGATCAGGTCGAACTTGTCCATGCGCGGCAGCATAACGCCTTCGCGCCCGCGCCTTGCCTTGACCCGGCAACAAAAATTCGCGAAAGTGCGGGGTTGGCGGAGCGAAAAACTGATACGCGCCGTCGAAGCGGATGATTGAACTGTTTGACTATTACCGTCCGAGCCTGACGGTACGGGGGATCGAGCGCCGGTTTCCGGCGCGGCGGGTCTTTTGCGTGGGCTGGAACTACGCGGACCACATCAAGGAAATGAACCGTGAGAATGTCCCGGAGCCGCCGGTATTCATGAAACCCGCGGACGCGCTGCTGCCGGGCGGCGGCGAGGTGCCCTTCCCGCCGCGCACCAGGGACCTGCAGCACGAAGTGGAACTGGTGGTGGCCCTGCAGGGGGGCGGGCTCAACATCTCCGCGGACGAGGCGATGGGACACGTATACGGCTACGGTGTCGGGATCGACCTGACCCGCCGCGACCTGCAAAGTGAGGTCCGCGAAGCAGGCGCCCCCTGGGAAATCAGCAAGAGCTTCGACTACTCCGCCCCGGTGAGCACGCTGCGGCGCGCTTCCAGCATCGGGCATCCCGCCAAGGGCCGCATCTGGCTGGCCGTCAACGGCGCGGTCCGGCAGGAGGCCGACATAAGCCACATGATCCACAAGCCGATGAACCTGATCGCGCAGATTTCCACTTTCTTTGAACTCAAGCCCGGCGACCTGATCTTTACCGGCACGCCGGCCGGAGTGAGCCGGCTCAAGCCCGGCGACCACGTCACGGCCGGCATAGACCGGGTGGGGGACGTCCACATTCGCATGGGCCGCCTGCGCGCCTGACCGGCTTCCCGCCGAATTCCCGGCCATGATGATTGCAAGCTGGAACGTCAACTCGGTGCGCGTGCGCAAGGAGCATGTGGCGGACTGGCTCCGGTCGCAGGCCCCGGATGCGCTGGGCCTGCAGGAACTGAAGTGCCGCGACGAGGATTTCCCACTGGAGGGCTTTGAAGACCTCGGTTACCGGTGCCTGATACACGGGCAGAAGACCTACAACGGCGTGGCCCTGCTGACCCGCGATGAAGCATCGGAGCCGGTTGTCGGAATTCCGGGACTGGACGACCCGCAGGCACGGGCGGTCGCCGCTACGGTGGGCGGCGTTCGCGTGATCAATCTGTACGTGCCCAACGGCAAGGAGGTCGGGCACGACCACTACCATTACAAGCTGCGCTGGCTGGATGCGCTGACCGAATGGGTCCGCGCCGAGCTGCAGCGCTGGCCGAGGCTGGCGGTAATGGGCGACTTTAATATCGCGCCGGACGATCGCGATGTGCACGACCCGGAGGAGTGGCGCGACAAGATTCTGTGCAGCGTACCCGAGCGGGCCCGACTCCGGGCGCTCGAGGATCTCGGCCTGACGGACAGCTTCCGCCTGTTCGATCAGCCCGAAGAGACGTTCAGCTGGTGGGACTACCGTGCCGCCGCGTTCCGGCGCAACCGCGGTCTGCGCATCGACCTGGTGCTGCTCTCCGAAGCGCTGGCGCCCGCGTGCACGGAGGCCGGCATCGACAAGTCACCGCGCAGACTCGAACGCCCATCCGACCACACCCCCGTCTTCGCCCGCCTCAGTCGACGGTGACGGATTTGGCGAGGTTGCGGGGGCGGTCCACGTTGTGGCCCTTCTGCACCGCCACGTGGTACGCGAGCAGCTGCAGCGGCACGGTGTATAGCACGGGCGCCTGCAGCGCTGTGGCCGGCGCCGGCAGGCGGAGCGCGATCATGCCGTCTTCGTGGCCCAGGTTGGCGTCGGGGTCCGACACCACGAAGAGTTGTCCGCCGCGCGCGCGGACTTCTTCGAGATTGGACCGGAGCTTGTGCAGCAAGCCGTCGTTCGGGGCCAGCGCCACGATCATCATCCGGTCGTCCACGAGCGCCAGCGGGCCGTGCTTCAGTTCGCCCGCGGCATAAGCCTCGGCATGGATGTATGAAAGCTCCTTCAGCTTGAGCGCGCCTTCCATGGCCACCGGCCACATAGGACCGCGTCCCAGGAACAGCACATGCTCGCGACCCCGGAAATTCCCGGCCAGTTCCGCAAGCCGACCGTCCATTTCCAGCAACTGTTCGATCAGGCCGGGCAGCGCCGCGGCCTCCTGCGTCAGGCTGCGTATCTCCTCCTCGCTGCTGCCCCGGGCGCGGGCCAGCGCCAGGGCCATCATCGCCAGCGCCGCCAGCTGGGTGAGCAGGGCCTTGGTGGACGCCACGCCCACTTCCAGGCCGGCGCGCGTCAGCAGGCTGTGCTCGACATTGCGGACCAGGCTGCTGGTGGCGACGTTGCTCAGGGCCAGCACGGCCCGGTAGCCCCGTTCGCGCGCAGCCCGGGTTGCCGCCAACGTGTCCGCCGTCTCGCCCGACTGGGAAATGGCAAGGAAAAGGCAGTTCGGCGGGCAGGGTGGAGGCCGATAGCGGTATTCGCTGGCGATCTCGACGGTGCAGGGCAGTTTGGCGTAGTCCTGTATCCACTGACGCGCGACCAGGCCAGCGTTGAAGGCGCTGCCGCAGGCGGCGATATGCACGGCCGTAATTTCACCCAGCTTCGCGCCCACTTCGGGGCCGAACATGGACGCATCCGGCAGGCCGCCGGAAATCAGCGGCAGCAGCGTGTCGCGGACCGCCCGGGCCTGCTCGAAGATCTCCTTTTGCATGTAGTGCCTGTACGCGCCCCGCTCAACCGACTCGGGGCCGAACTCACTCTCCACCATCGGCCTTTCCACGGCTTCGCCGCCGGCGCCGGTGATCTCCACGCTGCCGCGGGTCAGCAGCGCCAGGTCTCCATCGCGCAGAAATCGGTAGCGGCGCGTTACCGGGAGCAGCGCGGCAATGTCGGAAGCGGCATAGTTCTCCGACTCGCCCAGGCCGACCACCATGGGCGCGCCGCGATGGGCGGCCAGGATCGCGTCCGGCTCCGCGGCCGCCAGGACGACCACGGAGTAACTGCCTTTCAATCGCGCCAGCGCATCGCGCGCAGCCGCGGCAAGGTCCTTGCCTGCACTCAGTTCCGCGTCGATGAGGTGGGCGATGCATTCGGTGTCCGTTTCGCTCGAGAAAACCACGCCCCCGGCCGTGAGCTCCTCCTTGATCGCTTCGTAGTTCTCGACGATGCCGTTGTGCGCAACCGCCACCCGCTCGCCCGCGAATATGGGATGAGCGTTTTGTTCCGTGGGCGCGCCGTGCGTAGCCCAGCGCGTGTGGGCGATACCCACCTCGCCCTCAAGGGGCTGCCTTTCGAATTCCTCGACCAGCCGGGCCACCTCCCCGGGCCGGCGAAGGCGTTTCAGACCGCCGTTGTCGAGCAGCGCCAATCCGGCGGAGTCGTAGCCGCGGTACTCCAGGCGGCGCAGCCCGTCCAGCAACAGCGGGGCGATGTCCCGCTCGGCCGCGACTCCGACAATTCCACACATGGCCCTGCGGGGCTAGCGCTTCTTCAACGGCAGCGTTTTCTGCCGTGACCGGGCCACGGTTAGCTGGTCCGCCGGAGCCGGCTTGGTGATTGTGGAACCGGCGCCGATCATGGCTCCGGCGCCGACTTCCACCGGGGCCACCAGTTCCACGCCCGAACCGATAAACGCGCCTTCGCCGATCACCGTGCGGTGCTTTCGCTTCCCGTCGTAATTGCAGGTAATCACTCCGGCGCCGATATTGACCTCCCTGCCGACCTCGGAATCGCCGACGTAACTGAGGTGCGATGCCTTGGCGCCGTCGCCAAGCTCGCTGTTCTTGACCTCAACGAAGTTGCCGACCCGCGCTTCCTCCCCCAGACTGGCCTGCGGCCGCAGCCGGGCGAAGGGACCCACGCGGGCCCGCGCTCCGATGTGGGCGCCGTCCACCACGCAATGCGGTTCAATGCGCGCGCCCTCGTCGATCCGGGTGTCCGACACCACGCTGTAGGCGCCGATGCTGGCGCCGTCGCCCAGGACGATTTCCCCTTCGAGGACCACGCCCACGTCGAGGAACACGTCCCGGCCCGCCTGCACGTCGGCCCGGATCTCGATACGCTGGGGATCCGCAATCCGCACGCCTGCCTCCATCAATTCGCCGGTTCGCCGGCGCCGAAGCAGGCGTTCGGCTTCGGCGAGTTGCGCGGGGCTGTTGACGCCCATTGCCTCGTCCGGCCCACCGGTCCCGACCGCGCGCACGGGCGTGCCCTCGGCAAGTGCGATGTCAACTGTGTGGGTAAGGTAGATTTCCTGTTTTCCCCCCGCAGGCTTGAGCGCCCGGCAAGCCTTGCCCAGCCAATCGCCGGGCGCCGCCATCGGCCCGACGTTGATTTCGCGCACAAGCCGCTGTTCGGGCGTGGCGTCCGCATGTTCGACAATGCCCGCCACCGCGCCGTCCGGATTCCGGACGATGCGTCCGTAACCCGATGGATCCTCCACTTCGGCCGTCAACAGCGACACGCCGTTGTCGTCGGCCACCAGCCGCCGAAGCGTTTCGCCGGTGACCAGCGCGACGTCCGAATACAGCACCAGGACGCGCGCGCCGGGATCGATCGACGGCAGCGCCTGAATTACGGCGTGTCCCGACCCCAGTTGCTCCTCCTGCTCGACCCAGTCGATCGGCGCCCCGGAGAAAGCCGCGCGCACCGGCTCGGCGCCGTGCCCGCAAACCACCACGATGCGATCGGGATCGAGGACGGCCGCGCTGTCGATGACGTGCGCCAGCAGAGGTTTGCCTGCCAGCAGGTGCAGCGGCTTGGGTATGGCGGAGCGCATCCGGGTGCCTTGGCCGGCGGCCAAAATGACCACGTTCAATTCTCCGGCCATCAGGAAGGACCTCCATACCCGGGACACAGGCCGGTCCAGGGCCGCGCTTGTTCAAGTTGCGCCGCCAGGCCGAACAACAGGCCTTCGCCGCCCTGCGGGGCGGCCAGCTGCACGCCGATCGGCAGGCCCTTGGCCGACCGGCCGAGCGGCAGGGAGACGGCGGGCTGACCGGTCACGTTGAGCAATTGCGTAAAGGCCGTGTAGCGGTTGGTGACTTGCATATAGCCCTTCAGGTCCTCGGTGTCCATGTCGATCTCACCCAGGCGGGGCGCCGGAGCCGCCGTGGTCGGGGAGAGTATGACGTCATATCGGTCGCAGAATTCTCCCATCCGGCGCCCAATGTAATGGATATGGCTCATCGCCGCAGCATATTCCGACGCGCTGGCTTCCGCCCCGGCCCGCGCCATCCGCCAGGTCACGTACGACACGTCCTCCCGGCGGAATTCGCGGCCCAGCGCCTCGCAGCGCGCCTGTATGTCGGCGTTGACGTGTGAGCTCAGAATCAGAGTGGCGCAGTTGTGGAGTTGCTCGGGCGACAGCGGGCAGCGCGCCTCCTCCACCTGATGTCCGAGCACTTCGCACATGCGGGCCGTGTCCCTGACCACTTCGATGACGTCGGGGTCGACGGGCGCTCCATTGAACGAGTCCTGAACAAGCGCCACGCGCAATGCGCCAGCCGGTTTTTCCAGCGTTTCCATCCACGTCCCGCGATGGGCCGGCGGATGATAGGGGTCCCCGGGTTCCGCGCCTTCCACCGCGTCGAGGAAGGCCGCGGAATCGCGCACGCTACGTGTAATCACGTGATTCTGAGCCATGCCGGCCCAGCCCTCGGCCCGGTCCGGGCCGGTGGGGATACGGCCGCGGGTGGGCTTGAGGCCGACCAGACCGCAAAGGGAGGCCGGTATGCGGATGGAACCTCCGCCATCGCTGCCATGCGCTGCCGGGACAATGCCGGCCGCCACCGCCGCCGCCGCGCCGCCGCTGGAGCCGCCCGGCGAGTATTCGGGATTCCAGGGGTTCAATGTCGGCCCGGTCAGCTCCGGTTCGGTTGTGACCGCCAGCGCCAGTTCCGGCGTATTGGTCTTCCCGAAAATCACCAGCCCCGCCTGCCGGTAGCGGCGAACCAGAGTGGTGTCCCGCTCGGCCACGAACCCGTCAAACAAGCGGCAGGCGTAGCCGGTGGGCTCTCCCCCGTAGTGGGCGCCGACATCCTTCAACAGGAAGGGCACGCCGGCAAGCGGACCACTGCGCCCCTTTTCGGCCAGGGTTCCGCGGGCGCGATCATAAAAGGCATGGACCACCGCGTTGACGGAGGGGTTGCGCCGTTCACAACGCTCGATGGCCGCCGCCAGCAGCTCCGCGGCATCGACCTGACCGGAGCGCACCAGCTCGGCCAGGCCGACGGCATCATACGATTCGTATTCGGGAAAAATGCTCACGCGCGGGATACAAGTATCCACATTTTCTGTGGAAAAACTTGTGGGGAACTGCCGAAATCAAGCCCGAAAAGCGCGCCGTTGTAACACTTTCCGGACTTTGGTGAAAAATTCAGTCCTGCCCGCGAAGTTTCTTCAGCGCACGGTGGCGCGCGGCGGCCTCGGCGAGGTCGCGCTGGGCCTTTTCGATGTCGGATTTCTCGGTGGCGCCCTCCAGGGCTTCCTCGGCCTGCCTGCGGGCTTCCTCGGCGGCGTTCACGTCCAGCTGGTCCGGCCGGAGCGCCGAATCGGCCAGCACGATCACGGCGTCGGGCTGAATCTCGAGCAAGCCTCCGGTCACGTAGAAGAGCCGCTCGTCCTCGCCCTCGCATTGCACCCGCACCGGCCCGGGACGCAGTTCGGTCAGGAGCGGAGCATGCCGCGGCGCGATGCCGACGTCGCCCTGCGAAGCGGGCGCAACGACGAAATCCGCGTCGCCGGAGTAGATTGCGCCCTCGGCGCTGACGATGTCTATGTGAATGGAAGCCATGGTTACTGCAACTGCTTCGCCTTCTCCTCGACTTCCGCAATGCCGCCCGCCATGTAGAAGGCCTGCTCGGGCAGGTGGTCGCAATCGCCGCTGAGGATGGCGCTGAAACTGCGTATCGTCTCCTTCAGGGTGACGAACTGGCCGGGGGTGCCGGTGAACACTTCGGCCACGAAGAACGGCTGCGACAGGAAGCGCTGGATCTTGCGCGCCCGCTGCACCGTCAGCTTGTCCTCCTCGGACAGCTCGTCCATGCCCAGGATCGCGATGATGTCCTGCAGCTCCTTGTAGCGCTGCAGGACGCGCTGCACGCCGCGCGCGGTGTCGTAGTGCTCGCGGCCCACCACCAGCGGATCGAGCTGGCGCGAGGTGGAGTCCAGCGGATCCACCGCGGGGTAGATGCCGAGCTCGGCAATCGAACGCGACAACACGACCGTCGCGTCCAGGTGCGCGAAAGTCGTCGCGGGCGAAGGATCGGTCAGGTCGTCGGCCGGCACGTAAATCGCCTGCACCGACGTGATCGAGCCGGTGCGGGTGGAAGTGATCCGCTCCTGCAGCGCGCCCATCTCCTCCGCCAGCGTTGGCTGGTAGCCCACGGCCGAGGGCATGCGCCCCAGCAGCGCGGAGCATTCCACGCCGGCCAGCGTATAGCGGTAGATATTGTCGATGAACATCAGGATCTCGCGGCCTTCGTCGCGGAAAAACTCGGCGATGGTCAGCCCCGTCAGTCCGACGCGCAGGCGGTTTCCGGGCGGCTCGTTCATCTGGCCATAGACCAGCGCCACCTTGTCGAGCACGTCCGACTCCTTCATCTCGTTGTAGAAGTCATTGCCCTCGCGAGTGCGTTCGCCCACCCCGGCGAACACCGAGTAGCCCGAAGCCTCGACCGCGATATTGCGGATCAGCTCCATCATGTTCACGGTCTTGCCCACGCCGGCGCCGCCGAACAGGCCGATCTTGCCGCCCTTGGCGAACGGGCAAAGCAGGTCGATGACCTTGATGCCGGTTTCCAGCAACTCGGTGCTGCCGGCCTGGTCCTCGAAGCTGGGCGGCGGGCGGTGGATGGGCCAGCGCTCGTCCTCGCCGATATCGCCCTTGCCGTCCACCGGGTCGCCGAGCACGTCCATGATCCTGCCCAGCGTCTTGTGTCCCACCGGGACCGTGATCGGCCCGCCCGTATTGTTTACCGGCAGGCCGCGGCTCAGGCCTTCGCTGGACCCCATGGCGATGGTGCGGACCACGCCGTCGCCGAGCTGCTGCTGCACCTCCAGGGTCAGATTGCGATCTTCCACCACCAGGGCGTCATACACCTGGGGCATGGATTCGCGCGGGAACTCCACGTCGATCACGGCGCCGATGATCTGCACGATGGCGCCGTTGGCGTTTGCGGTCATTCTTTTCTCCTGGGAAAGTAATTCATACGGCTTCGGCGCCGCCGATGATCTCCGCGATCTCCGCGGTAATCGCAGCCTGCCTGGCCTTGTTGTACTGCAACTGCAGCGCGTCGATCAGCTTGCCGGCATTGTCGGTGGCCGATTTCATCGCCACCATCTTGGCCGCCATCTCGCAGGCCACGTTCTCCATGGCCGCGCGGAACACCTGCGTCTCGATATAGCGCTCCAGCACTCCGTCCAGCAGCTCGCCCGCCGACGGTTCGTAGATATAGTCCCAGTGCGCCGCAAGGGTGTCGTCCTTCTCCAGCGCCACCGGCAGCAATTGCTGGATCACCGGCTGCTGGCGCATCGTGTTGACGAACAGGTTGCGGGCCAGGTACATCCGGTCGATCCGCTCCTCCCGATACTCCTGCAGCAGCACCCGAACGGAGCTGACCAGGTCCACGATATGCGGCTTCTCTCCGAGGTGCGAGGCCACGCCGGTGATGTTCACGTCGAGATTACGGAAGAACTGCACCGCCTTGGCGCCGATCAGGACGATCTGCGTGGACACGCCTGCGTCCGCCTGCCGCCTCAATTCGCCGAGAAAGTGCCGGAACAGGTTGACGTTCAGGCCGCCGCACAGGCCGCGGTCGGTGGAAATGAGGATGTAGCCGGCCGACTTCTCCTCGCGCTCGGCCAGGTATGGCGGCGTGTAGTCCGGCCGGGCATGGTACAGATGGCTCGCGATCTTGCTTATGCCGTCGGCGTAGGGGCGGGCCGCGGTCATCCGTTGCTGGGTGCGGCGTATCTTGCTGGCCGCGACCATTTCCATCGCGCGCGTGATCTTCTGCGTGTTCTTGACGCTGCCGATCTTGCCGCGGATTTCCTTTGCGCCCGGCATTCGTCAGATACCTGCTGTTGCTCCCGGCCGCCCCGCCTAGTAGGCGCCGCTGCTCTTGAACTCCTCGACCAGGGCCTTGAGGCCGGCTTCGATCTCGTCGTCGTAGTCGCCGGTTTCGTTGATGCGTTCGAGCAACTCCGCGTGGTTGTCGCGCGCGTGCGCGTGCAGGGCCTTCTCGAACGCGAGCAGCTGGTCCACCTCCATGTCGTCCATGTGGCCCTCCTGCACGGCGTAGAGCGACACCGCGATCTCGGCGACGGTCAGCGGCTCGTACTGGTTCTGCTTCATCATCTCGGTGACCCGCTGGCCGCGCTCCAGCTGCCGGCGCGTTGCCGCGTCGAGGTCCGAGGCGAACTGGGCGAACGCGGCGAGGTCGCGGTACTGGGCCAGCGCCAGGCGGATGCCGCCGCCGAGCTTCTTGATGATCGTGGTCTGGGCGGCGCCCCCAACCCGTGATACCGAAATGCCGGGGTCGATGGCGGGTCGGATGCCGGCGTTGAAGAGGTCGGTCACCAGGTAGATCTGGCCGTCGGTAATGGAGATGACGTTGGTGGGAACGAACGCCGACACGTCGCCCGCCTGCGTTTCGATGATCGGCAGGGCGGTGAGGGAACCGGTCCGGCCCTTGACCTCGCCGTCCGTGATTTCCTCGACGTATTCGGCGTTCACCCGCGCGGCGCGCTCCAGCAGACGCGAGTGCAGATAGAAGACGTCGCCCGGATAGGCCTCGCGGCCCGGCGGACGCCTCAGCAGCAGCGACACCTGGCGGTAGGCCCAGGCCTGCTTGGTGAGGTCGTCGTACACCACCAGCGCGTCCTCTCCCCGGTCGCGGAAGTATTCGCCCATGGCGCAGCCCGCATACGGGGCGATGTACTGCATGGCGGCCGTATCGGCGGCCGGGGCCGACACCACGATGGTGTGCTCCATCGCGCCGAACTCCTCGAGCTTGCGCACCACGTTGGCCACGGACGAGTTCTTCTGGCCGATGGCCACGTAGATGCACTTGATGCCGGTGCCGCGCTGGTTGATGATCGTGTCCACGGCGACCGCGGTCTTGCCGGTCTGGCGGTCGCCGATGATCAGCTCGCGCTGGCCGCGGCCGATCGGGATCATCGAGTCCACCGACTTCAGACCGGTCTGCACCGGCTGACCCACCGACTGGCGGGTGATCACGCCCGGAGCGACTTTCTCGATCGGCGAGTACTCGCTGGTTTCCACCGGGCCCTTGCCGTCCACCGGGTTGCCCAGCGCATCGACCACGCGGCCGAGCAGGGCCTCGCCCACCGGCACTTCCAGAATCCGCCCGGTGGCCTTGACCACGTCGCCTTCGGTGATGTGCCGGTATTCGCTCAGGATCACCGCGCCCACCGAGTCCTGCTCCAGGTTCAGGGCCAGGCCGTAGGTGTCGCCGGGAAACTCCAGCATCTCGCCGTATTGCGCCCCGGAAAGGCCGTGGATGCGGCAGATGCCGTCGGTCACGGACACCACCGTTCCCACTTCGACCTGCTCGGCGGCGGCATCGAAGTTCTCGATGCGCTGGCGGATCAGGTCACTGATTTCGTTCGCTTTCAATGTCATTCCAATACCCGTTTTCCTTTTTTGGGCCTAGTTTCCGGGCCGGCCAAGTGCGGCGGCCAGAGTGTTCAGGCCGGCCCGAGCCGAACCGTCGAGGACCTGGTCGCCCACCTGCACGCGGACCCCGCCCAGAAGGTTTTCATCCAGTTCGAAGCGAAAATCCACTTCGCGTCCAAGGCGCGCCTTGAGCGCTCCGGCGATCGCCTCCTGCTGCTCCACGTCGAGCGGCGCCGCGGAGACCAGCACCGCTTCGACCCGCCGGGAGTCTTCGCGCCACAATTGCTCGAACTGCTCCGCGATCGCGCCGAGCGCGCCCATACGGCGGTTTTCCCGAAGCAGCCGCATCAGGTTGCGTACTCCGTCGATTTCCCATGCGGCCGCGTCTTCCAGCAGTTGGCATAGCAGTTCGGTCGCCGCCCTGCTCGTATCGGAGGATTCCAGCGCCGCGCGCAACTGCGGATCCGCGGCCGCGGACGCGGCCGTCTTCAGCGCCGCCGACCACTGGGCCACGCCGCCGCGGTCCTTCGCATGGGCGAAGGCCGCCCGCGCGTAGGGCCTGGCAATGGCGCCGGGCGAGTCCATCAGATCCGGTTGGCGAAGCGCTGCAGCATGGCGCCGTGCACGCCCGCGTCGATTTCGCGCTGGAGGATTTTCTCGGCGCCGGCAATCGCCAGCTCCGCCACCTGCTCGCGGAGTTCGTCGCGGGCCTGCATGGTTTCGCGTTCGATCTCCGAGTGGGCCGATTCGACCAGCCGCAGGCGCTCGCGTTCGCCCTCCTCTCGCGCTTCATCCACGATGCGCGACGCTCGTCCGTTGGCCTGCTCGATGATCTCCGAGGCCTGGCTGCGCGCCTCCGAAACGAGTTGCTCGATCCGGCCCTGCGCCGCGTCCAGTTCGCTTCGCCCCTGGGCCGCGGCCTCCAGGCCGTCGGCGATCTCCTTGTTGCGCTGGTCGATGGCCTCGAGCACCTGCGGCCAGATGAACTTCATCGTGAACCAGACGAGCGCCAGGAATACCAGGCATTGCGCCAGCAGTGTCGCGTTGATGCTCATAAGCGATGCTTATCCGGCAATGAAGCTGTTCAACTCGCCCAGGAACGGATTGGCGAAGGTGAACAGCAGGGCCACGCCCACGCCGATCATCGACACCGCGTCGAGCAGTCCGGCAATGATGAACATCCGGATCAGCAGCATCGGCGCCAGTTCCGGCTGCCTGGCGGTGCTCTCCAGAAAGCGCCCGCCCAAAAGGCCGAAGCCCAGCGCGGTGCCCATCGCGGCCATCCCGATGATGATCGCGACCGCCACGGCCGTAACGCCCAGAACCTGGGCCTGGGACGCGGCCAGTTGGATCATTTCTCCAGCTTGGTTTTCCATGAGGTCTCCTGTTAAGCGGAAGTGCTTGGTTTTCTAATGTTCCTCGCTCGCCATGCTCAGATAGACGATGGTGAGCATCATGAAGATGAATGCCTGCAGCGTGATGACCAGGATGTGGAACAACGCCCAGGCCAGGCCCAGCACGAACTGAACCACGAAACTGAATGCCGCGGCCGACGTAACCAGGGACGTGAGCGTATTGCCCAGGGTAAACAGCGCGATGAGGATGAATATCAACTCGCCGGCGTAGAGGTTGCCGAACAGCCGCAGGGCCAGCGACATGGGCTTGGCCAGTTCCTCGACGACCTTCAGCGTGACGTTGAAGGGCAACAGCCACTTGCCGAAGGGCTTGAAGAAGATCTCGCGTCCGAAACCGCCCAGGCCCTTGGCGCGGATGCTGAACACGATGATCAGCACGAAGACCGTGAGCGAAAGGCCGAAGGTGATGTTGAGATCGGTGCTCGGCACCACCTTCATGTAGTCGATGCCTATCAGCAGGCCGATTTCGGGCAACAGGTCGACGGGCACCAGGTCCATGAAGTTCATCAGGAACACCCAGCAGAAAATGGTCAGCGCCAGCGGCGCCAGCAGTTTCGACGGGCCGTGGTAGGCGTCCTTCACCTGCGTATTGACGAAATCGACGAGCATCTCGACAAAGCTCTGCCAGCGCCCGGGCACGCCGGCGGTGGCGCGCCGCGCGGCGAAGTAGAAGGACCCCGCGAACAGCACGCCGAGCAGGACCGAGTAGAACAGGCTGTCAACGTGCAACGTCCAGAAGCCGCCGTCGCCCGGAGGCCACGTGAGGTTGGTCAGGTGGTGCTCGATGTAGCCGGCGCTGCCGCCGTCACCGGATTCAGCCGCCATGCCTGAACTCCCCTATCGCCCGGCCGGTGCGGCGGGCGGCGTGCCTTCCCCGAGTACCGCCGGCAGCAGCCCGGCCCAGTATCCCAGCATCGTGGCCACGAATCCGGCCAGCAACCCCAGGAAAACCAGGTCGAAGACGATGATGCACAAGGCGAAACCCACCGCGCACACGAGCAGTTTTGCCGCTTCGCCCGCCAGCAACATGGCGAGCATCTGGCCGGGGGTGGCGCCGCTGCGCACCCGCAGCAGGCCGGCAACCATGAACAGGCTGCCGAACAGACCGATGAACGCGCCGGCCAGTGTCGCCATGCCGGCCGCGCGGCCGAATGCCGGCCAGGCAATCGCACCCGCAATGGCACCGGCCGCAGCCTGCACCAACACCAGACGCATGGCCGACTTTCGCATGGATTCAAACATAAAAACGCCACCTGCCCTCTATCGGCTCGGGTGGCACTCGCCGGCCATCGCCGGATTCGCTTCGACGAACCGCAATTGTACTCCGAGTTGCAGGCGCCATGCGAGGCGTACGGGCGCGAAATGGGCCGTTCGAAGTCGTGGTACCTTTCCTTGACAGGACAGCACAGGCCCGACAATTCCCGATGACTCGGTACCGCCACGAAATCGGCGCGGACGAATCCCGGCGCATACAGCGATTCCTCTACGTTGTCGCAGCCGGCACGACCGCATTTGCTTTGATTCTGATCGCTGCTTTTCTGACGGCCGACCGCTGGCTGCTGCTGATCAGCCACGAGAGCGAACGGCGCTTCGTGGACCGGTACGTGATGCTGGTGAAAGACCGTTTCCTTGAGCCCAGCGATCCGGTGCTGCAGGACTACGTCGAAGACCTGACGCGCCGGATCGCAGCAGATATGCATCCGCCGCACGGACTGAACATTCGCGTTCACGTGGTGAAGGGGCCTCCGAACGCCGCCGCGACCCTGGGCGGGCACATATTCGTGCTTGAAGGGCTGCTGCACGCGCTCGACAGCGAGAACAGCCTGGCCATGGTGCTTGCGCACGAACTGGCCCACTGCATCAATCGAGACCCGTTGCGAAGCGTCGGGCGGGGCCTGTTGCTGGACATCGCGCTTTCCTCAGCCGGAAGCGGAGGCCTGGCGGGCAGCCAACTGCTGATCAGACGCTACAGCAGGGAGCAGGAAGCGGTCGCGGATCGGGATGCGCTGCTGGCCTTACATGCACACTACGGCCACGTCGGTGGCGCGACGCGCCTGTTTGAGGTGCTTCGCCCATTCGACGCCAAATCCCTCCCGGACGCCAAGGGCACGGTGCGTGAGATGCTGTCAATGCATCCGGCCATCAACCGGCGAATCGAGGCGATCCGGACCTCGGCGGCCGACAACGGGTGGCCGGAATTTGAAACGCGGCCGTACCCGGATGAGGTCGGCGCGGCACTGGGGTCTGTGGACCCTAGTGCGATACCTTGATCGGCAAGCCCTGCTTGTCGGTAAAAGAACCTACGGCGATCATGATGATGTCCACCAGAGTCCAGATGCCCAGGCCGCCCAGGGTCAGAATCATGAGGATTCCGGTTCCGATCTTGCCCACGTAGAACCGATGCACGCCAAGACCGCCGAGCAGGATGGCGAGCAGCAAGGCAGGCACAAAACCCTTTTCGCTTACCGTGGCCTGAGTGCCGGTCCCGCCGGCGCTTGCCTGGTTCAAGTCATTCATTCCTAGGCTCCTACTGCGAGTTTCTGTCCGGGATAGCAGACGCGCTTGCCGTGGCCGTCATTGAACGATCCGGTAAGCAACAGGATGGTCACGATCAGCGTGTGCAGCGCATCCACGGCGCCCACAAGCAAAGCCCATAGCCACTGCCCGGTGAAAAGCAGATACAGGGTTGCAATGCAAAGGGAAAAGTCGAGGATCGCTTCGACCCAGCGCTCCAGGTAGAAATGCTGAATTCCCACTACGCCGAAAATGGCCGACAGGCACACGGCGATGGCATAACTCTTGTTCGAAACCTGCGGATGACTCAACTTCTTCACCACTATTCGCGATACGGATCGTACTTGCGCAACGCTATCGGATATGTTGTGAAAGCGCAAGCGGTTGCGAACGCTAGCGCTGGTAGCTGAAACGCAGGTAGCCGACGCGGCCGGGAAGATCGTGCGCGACGAGGCTCATGCCGATCACTCCGCAGGGGAAGCACAGCGGAGGGTCCACGTCGAACAGGTTGTTGAACCCCAGTGAAATGGTCCAGCGGTCGCCCATAATCCGCGGGGTGTAGCCGATCCTGAGGTCGGTGTAGAGAACGGATTCCACCGAGCTTCCGCTCTCCAGTTCCATCTCATCGGTCCAGCGGAAACCGAGCGCGCCGGTCCATCGGTTCTTCATCCATTCGATGTCCGCCACCCAGCGCAATTCCGGAAAAGCCCGTTGAAAGGTCTCGTCGGTGTGCGTTCCGGTCCGGTCGGTCCGCGTTTGCGTGCCGTCGGCGTTCGCGGTCCGCTCGACGTACTCGCTCAGCACCGTCGCATTGATGACGGCCCTGAACCGGCCGATGCGCCACTCCGGACTGTTGTAGGCCAGTTGCACGTCCCAGCCGGAAGCCTCGATGGCGCCGATGTTCTGCAGCCGGTTGTCGATGACCTCCAGCGTGCCGCCCGCGGCGCGGGGCGTCAGGTCGCAGAAAAACGGATCGAGTGTGCCGACGCAGGCGGCCAGGACATCGCCGGGGTTCCTGCCCTGCACGGCCTCGTCGATCTCGAGGCGGTAGTAGTCGATCGAAGCCGTGAGTCCCCCGCCGGCGCCGAACTGCCGGCTCCACACAGCGCCCAGGGTCAGGCCATGGGACTCCTCCGGATCCAGCGAGCGGTTGCCGGCGGAAATCGCGGTCAGTTGCGGGTTGGTCTGCACGAAAGACTGCGGCACGCCGAGGGCCGCGCAGTTGGAGACGATGGACTGCGGCTGGGGCGCGTCGCGGCCTCCATTGGCGGAGCCGAACTGTCCAAGCACGTCCGAGCACGGATCCACGAAAGTGAAATGCTCCTGTGCCGCGCCCCCGAACAGTTCGCCGATGCCGGGCGCCCGGAAGCCGGTCGAGGCCGACGCCCGCAGCGACAGGTCCTCGAGGGGCCGGAACAGCATGCCGGCCTTGTAGGTGGTTTCCGTTCCGAAGGTGCTGTAGTCGGACGCGCGCGCGGCCAGGTTCAGTTCCCAGTATCGGGCGCCGGAATCGAGCAGGGGCATGCTCAATTCGGCGTAGTACTCCGCGGCGCTGAATCCGCCGTTCGTCCGGCCCGCCGGAACCCCGGCGGTCTCGCCGCGCTCGGCGACCGGGTCGGGACGGAACCAGCCGGCGTGGTCCCTCCACTCCACGCCGGCGGAAAACCCGGCTTCCCCGGCCGGCAGGCTGAAGACATCGCCCGTTACGTTGACGGCCGCATTCTTAAGCGTCTGGCGGCTGTAATCGCGTTGCGTATAGCCGACGAAATCGAGCATCTCGCGGGTGATGGAGCCTGCGCCGTCGGGCCCCTGGCCGCCGAAGAAATTGAAAGGAACGCAGCCCGGGGTGGCGGCGCACACGTCCGGGTCGCCCATCGCAATCTGCAATCTGGCGGCGTTGTGGGAGTTGTACTTGGTCTGCTCGCCGTCATTCTCGCCGTAGCTGGCGTGGAACTCCCAGAAGAAGCCGCGATCCAGGAACCCGAATTCGCCGTTCAGCCCGGCTGTGGCGAACCCGGTATGGACCCGCTGGTAGAACAAGCGGCGGCCGGACTCCAGCGGCCGGCGGCCGAAGAAACGCAGCGTCCCGTCGGCCGGGGAAAGGTCCACGCCAAAGGGGTTGTACGGGTTCCGAGCCGAAATGAAGAAGTTCTCGGCGATGCGGCTGCCGCAGCCGCTGCCCAGGCACAGCGGTTCGGGGGCGGCCTTGGTGGCCGATGAACGCCGAGTCCAGGAAGCCGTGGCGAAGAACTCCAGGCCCGCGCCCAGCTCGCCGTGCGCGCTCGCGAACAGGTTCAAGCGCTCGTTGGGCGTGCGCAGATAATTGAAGTCGGAGCCGTTGTAGTTGAAGCGGTCCGCGCCCGTGAAGGCGTGGAAATCTCCGGACGCCGGGTTGGCAGGATCGAAGCGCGGTATGTTCGCGCCGCCGTCGTTCAGCACGCCATCGTTGAGCGTGATGCTGGCGCCGGAAGCGAAATTGGGACCGAACACGAAGCGGCCCTGCGGAGTGAACGAGGAACACAGGGACTGGACCACGTCGCAACTCGTGGCGTCCGGATTGGGAAACGCCGAACGTGCGCGGCTGGCCGTGTTCACGCCGCCCTCGCTGCGCCAGCTCGCGCTAAGGAAAAAACGGGTGCGCTCGCCTCCGCCCCATTTGAGGTCGAGCGCCGTGGACTCGCCGTCCCCCTCGCTGAGGTGGGCGCCGGACTGCACGTTCAAGCGGAAGCCGTCGAAGTCCCGGTCGGTAATGATGTTGACCACGCCTCCTATGGCATCGGACCCGTACACCGCCGATGCACCGTCCTGCAGGATCTCTATGCGCCGTATCGCATTGTCGGGAAGGGTGTTGAGGTCCACCGTTCCGGGCACGCCCGAAGCCGAGGCGCCCGCAATCCAGCGGCGGCCGTCCACCAGCACCAGGGTGCGCTTGGCGCCGACGTTGCGGAGCGCGATCTGCGCCGATCCGGCGCCGATTCCGGATCCGTCCTGGGGAAAGCCCAGATTGCCCGGCACGTTGAACTGCGAATTCAGGGCTGAACCGGCAATGGGCAGGTTCTGCAATGCGTCGGCCAGGTTGGTAAGGCCCGTATTCTCCAACTGCTCCATGCCGATTCGCAGGACTCCGGTGGCATCGTTGATCGGATCGCGCCGAATGCGCGAACCCGTCACCACCACTTCCTCGATAACCGCATCCGGCCCATCGCCCGGAATCTGGGCAGGCGTGGATGTCCCACCCAGCAAACAGATGGCGGCGATTGCCGCCCTTACCCCCCGCACCACAACACTAGCCCAAGCGCAAGCCCTTGCGGTAGGCCTCGCCCGCCGCGTCGCTGTCGTCCAGCTCCTCGAGCATCTCGGCCAGTTCACGCCAGCCGACGCGTGACTCCTCGAGGCCGAGCGAGGTCTCGATATAGGAACGTGCCTTGCCCCACAGCTTCGCCTTGCGGCACAAACGCCCAAGCGCCAGCAGCAGCGCGGCGTCCTGCGGATTCTCCGCCAGCCAGCGCTCGGCATGACGGATGGCCGCGGGGATGTCCCGGAGTTCGAGTTCGCCGTAGGCAACGGCCAGCTCCGAGTTCCATTGCGCGTCGAGACGGCGCCGCAGGCCCTGTTCGGCCAGCTCGTGGGCGCCGTTCCGCATCAGCGCGCGGGCATGGGCCAGCGCCAGCTTGTCGTTGCCGCGCAAGTCGCGCGGGATCTCCCCCCAAAGGCGCTGCACGCGACGCGCATCGCTCGCTTCGCCCAGCAGGCCGGTATAGGCCTTGACGGTCCAGAGGGCCGCGTCGCCGGCGGCCATCTGTCCGTGCTTGCGCAGCGCCTTGAGGCGACGGGCCGCCTCCCCCCATTCCTCCCGCTGCAATTGCAGCGGAATGAACAGGCGCAGGGCTTGCAGGTGCCGCGGCTCGCGCTCGAGTATCCCGGCCAGATGGCTCATGGCCGCGGCCCGCTCCCCGGCGCCCAGGTGCAGTTCCGCCCGCTCCAGCGCGACCGCGTCGCGCGCCTCCGGTTGGGCCTTCTCGGCAAGCGAAAACCAGTGATCCCGGCGTTCCGCATCGCCGGAGCCATGCGCCAGGCGGGCGGACGCCAGGTATTGCAGCACCGGCGCCTGGCTTCGGTCCGCGGACTTGGCCAGCAGCCGCTCGGCGCGCGCGAGCCGGCCGGCGGCCAGCGCCGTAAGGCCACGCGCGACGCGGCGGCCGGTGCGCCTCGCGCTCGCTTTCGCCGCGCGTTCGGCCACCAGCCGCGGCGCCTGGCGGATCCTGCGCAACAGTCCGGCCACGAACAGCAGCAGGGCCAGCAGGACGATGAGTATGGGAACGGTCATCTCCACCGCCCAACCCTGGAAAGAAATGAGCACGTAGCCCGCGTCCGCGGCAAGGAACTGGGCCGCTACCGCCACCAGCAGCAGCACCAGGACCACGATCAGCCCGGCGCGCATGTCAATCGGCGCGGATGTTCCGCAGGCGCTGCAGCGAAGAAGCGATATCGGGCCCTTCCCGTCCCTGCGCCAACTCCAGCAACTCGTCGATGTCGGCCAGCGTATCGGAAACGTCCGGATCGTCCCCCGCATAGAGGCGCGCCAGCCGACCGCGGGCGGCAACCAGGGCCGCGGAGTACGACTGCAGATCGCCCTGGATGTAGGCCAGGCGCGCCAGGTGCAGTTCCGCCGTCAGCAAACGCTGCAGCATTTCCGTATCGGTATCGGTCAGGAGCGTATCGACGCTGCCCTCGGTGCGCCGGACCGTGATCAGCGAGCGCAATGCGCGCCGGGTGCTGGCCAGCGCGCGCTGCCAGCCCCGCTCCGGAAGTTCTTCCGCGCCCGGCGTTTCTCCGGCCGACGGCCGGAGGTCCGGCTTCAGACCCTCGACCCTGGAAAGAAGGGCGCCAAGCCGGACCACCACGCCCTGGATGTCGCGGGCCGGCATCCTTTCCAGCGCCCGCGCCTGCTCCTGCAATTCCGCCCGCACGGCGCCGTAGCGGGGATCGCCCACCTGGGCCAGCAAATCCAGCGCTTCGCGGACGGCCAGCGCGGCGCCTTCATAGTCGCGCGCAAACCGGTTCTGGCGGTCGGCCAGGGCCAGCAGGTTGTCGGCCGCATCGAGGCGCCAGCGCACCTGCTGGCCCGCGGGGCGGCTTCCCAGCGACTCCAGCGCCCGTTCGGCCGCTGCCAGTCGCACTTCCAGCGCGTCGCGCACCCGCTCGGACGCCCGCCGCGCGGCCTCGGCATCGGCAGCCTGCCGCGCGGCGTCCGCGTCGCGGCGGCTCTCAAGCTCTCCCAGCCTTGCCTCGAATTGCCCGATTTCGGCAACTTGTTGCTCGAGTTCCGCAACGCGAGACGGCAGACCGGCCAGGTAGTCATACCAGAGCCAGAAGCCCGCCGCGAACACGATCAGCGGGATCAGCCACAACCACCACAGGCGCCTGCGCGGAGCCGCTTTTTCGGTCTTCGACGAATCGGCCTTCGCGGGAGGGCTGCCGGCCGACGCGGCCTTCTTCGCAGCGCCAGCCTTCGGCTTCGCCGCCTTGCCGGGGGGATTGGATTTTGCTCCCGCCATACGGTCCTCCGGTGCAATCCGGCTAGTCTATCAACTCGGCGCGATATTTCTCCGCTTATGCGGACAATTCGATACTGGACAAACGGGCGGCCGATAACGCAACCTTGCCCACCATGAACGACGAATTCATTTCCGATCTGGCCCGGCGCCTGCGCAAGCTGGTTCCGCCCTCGGCCCAGGGAGCGGCGAAAGACCTGGAAACCAATTTCCGGGCCCTGCTCCAGTCCGCCCTGGGCCGGGGCGACTACGTGACCTTCGAGGAATTCGAGGCGCAAAAGCGCGTGCTTGAGCGCACGCGCAGGAAAGTCGAGGCGCTGGGGCAGGCCCTGGCGGAGATCGAACCGCAACGAGACTGACCAGGACGGCGGGCCAGGGAAGGCAGTGAATCCATCAACGATCCACACGAGCGCGCTCAACGGCGTCGAGGCTCCAAGCGTTACGGTGGAAGTGGGCATCACCAACGGCCTGCCGGGCATCACCATCGTGGGCCTGGCAAAAAAGGAAGTGCGGGAAAGCGCATCGCGGGTGCGCCACGCGCTGCGGAGTTCGAGATTCGAGATGCCGCTGAGCAGCATCACGGTAAACCTGGCGCCCGTGGAGTTGCCCAAGAGCGGCGGGCGCTACGACATCCCCATTGCCCTGGGTATCCTGGCTGCAAGCAAGCAGATCGACCCGGCGATACTGGCGGGGGTCGAGTTCCTGGGCGAGTTGGCGCTCACCGGAGCGCTGCGGCCCGTCCCGGGCGTCCTGCCTTCCTTGCTCGCCGCCTCGCGGCGCGGCAGGACGCTGTTTCTTCCCGAGGCCAATTCCGCCGAAGCGGGGCTGGTGAAGGCGGCGCGCGCGGTAGCGGTGACCGACCTCAGGCAGCTTGTGGACTGCCTTTACGCGCATGGCGAACCCGAGCGCGTCGCCTATAGCGGCGACCGTGTCCGAGCGGCCGCATACCCCGAACTGAACGACGTGATCGAAATGGCGCAGGCCAAGCGGGCAATGGAGATCGCCGCCGCCGGGGGGCATAACCTGCTGTTGAGCGGACCGCCGGGCGCGGGCAAGAGCATGCTGGCCAAGCGCTTCCCCGGCCTCCTTCCGCCCATGAGCGAGGAGGAAGCGCTGGAAACCGCGACCCTGCATTCGCTCAAGGGCATCGCGCTGGAGGAAAACTGGCGGCGGCGTCCCTTCCGCAACCCGCATCACACCTGCTCGGTCGCCGCGCTCGTCGGCGGCGGCGCGCGGCCCACTCCGGGCGAAATCTCCCTCGCCCACAACGGGGTGCTGTTCCTCGACGAATTGCCGCAGTTCCGCCGCGACGCCCTGGAATCCCTTCGGGAACCGCTGGAAACCCGCAACATCGTGGTGTCCAGGGCCCGTTACACGGTCACCTTTCCGGCGCGCTTCCAGTTGCTGGCGGCAATGAATCCCTGTCCTTGCGGTTTCGTCGGCGATCCACAGCGCGAGTGCCGTTGCACTCCGGAGGCGGTGCGCCGCTACCAGGGACGGATTTCCGGACCGTTTCTCGACCGCGTCGACTTGCGGGTGCAAGTCTGCCGGCCGGAGCGCCCCATCCTCGCCGACCATCCCCGCGACGGAAACGGAATTTCAAGCGCCCAGGTCCGCACGAGGGTCGTGGAAGCCCGGGAAATACAGATGGACCGAAGCACGAAATGTAATGCCGAACTGGAGGACGTCGAACTCCGGGTCCACTGCCGCCCACGGCAGGACGGACGAGTCCTGCTTGAGCACGCAGCCCGGAAACTTGCGCTCTCGCCTCGCGCATGCGCACGAATCCTCAAGGTGGCCCGCACGATCGCCGACCTGGAATCGGCCGTCCGCGTGGCCGAGCGCCACATCGCCGAAGCTCTGGCCCTGCGCGGAAGCGGTTTTACCTGAATGCGACCGGCCGCAACCCGATTGACGCTCGTATCGAAATGTGTAAGATTCATACACATCCGCATCTTTTATGAGTTATTTCGCATGGCCCGCGTTCAACTGATCATGCCCGACAAGGACCGGGACCGCTTCGTTCACCAGGCGCGGCGCGAAGGCATGACCCTGAGCGCCTGGCTCCGGGCGGCAGCGCATCAGAGGCTTGGAAGTCAGCAGGAATCCCGTCTCTTTCGCAATGCAGGCGACCTGCAGGCGTTCTTCCGCCAGTGCGATGAGCTGGAAGGACCCGAAAAGGAACCCGACTGGGACCAGCACCTGCGGGTGATCGAACAATCTCGCGGACGCGGCTCCTCCGGAACATGATCTTCGTCGATTCCAATGTCTTCATGTACGTGGTGGGGCGACCCCACCCGCTTCGGGAAAACGCCCGGGCGTTCTTTGCCGAGGCACTGAACGAGCAGTCCCGTCTATGCACCTCGGCGGAGGTGGTCCAGGAAATGTTGCACTACTACCTTCCGGTCGGCCGCATCAGGACGCTGGATGCCGCCCTTGCCCTGATCGAGAGGACGCGCACCGAGGTTTGGCCGCTGGAACTGGAGGACGTTACGCTGGCGCGGCAACTCCAGGAACAACTGCCCGCACTGACGGCGCGCGACCTGTGTCATCTCGCCTGCTGCCGCCGGCGCGGCGTCCGCGAAATCAAGACTTTCGATCGGGCGCTCGGCGCCGTTCGCGTCTAGCGCCGATAGATGCCGCCGGGCTCGATCAGGCCGAGCCACCAGAACAGGATGATCAACAGGAAGAGAGCCGCGGAAAGCGCTACGCGCCACGCGAGCGAGCGCACCATTCGGCCCGGATCGCCCTTTGCGGACACCATGTGGTACAAACCCGACCCCAGGCTGGCGATAATAGCCAGCAGCAGCACGACGATGAGTGCTCGAATCATCTTCCTGTTCCGGCGCGAAACCGCATGATAACTCCGCCTTCCCACCGGCGCTCCGGCGTCCGCAACCTCCTGCTCATGCTTCTGGGCCTGGCGGTGTTCGGCTCGCTGGGGACCTGGCAGCTGAACCGCTCCGCGGAAAGGCGGGCGGTGCTGGACGCGTTCGAAAGCGCCGAGGGGTCGCTGCCGGTTAGCGGCCTGGCGTCGGTGCCGGCCGGCGGAGACAACACGCGGGTGCGCCTGACCGGACGCTACCTGGCGGACCGGCAGGTGCTGCTCGACAACATGACCCACGAGGGCATGCGGGGCTACCACGTTCTGACGCCGCTCGAAACGGCCGGCAGCCTGGTAATGGTGAATCGCGGTTTTGTGGCCGGCGGGCCGGACCGTTCGGAACTGCCGGAACTGGCGGTAAGCGGCGGCGAGCGCGAAGTAGTCGGTATTGCGGTCCCGTACTTCCGGCGCGGACTTCGCCTTGAGGAAGAGGCCGCGAAGGCCCCATGGCCGCAACGGATGGTCTATCCGACCGCCGATCAGTTGCGCGGCCTGTTCGATTCGCCGCTGCCCGATTACCAGGTCCTGCTGGACGGCGAAGAGCCGGACGGTTACGTGCGGGCCTGGCGACCCTACGGCATGGCGCCGGAGCGGCACCTGGCGTACGCCGTGCAGTGGTACGGCCTGGCCGCGGCCGCCGCCGGCATCTGGCTGGCGGTAACCTTGAAACGCAGGAGAGCGCGAAATGCGCATTAACGCAAAACAACTCCAGATCATTGCGATTGCCGCACTGTTCCTGGTGCCGGTGGTCGTCGCCTGGTTCCTGTACTCGGGCCGGGCTGGACTTGATCCGGGTCCGGACGCTCATGGCGTGCTGGCCGACCCGCCGGTTGAGCTCGGCGACATCGAACTGCCGCCGGGAGGCGACGCCGGCGCCGAGGGCCGCCTGACCGGGCGCTGGACTTTCCTCTACCTCGAGCGGGACGAATGCGGGACCGCCTGCGAGGAAGCGCTGATCCGCATGCGCCAGGTCCGGCTGGCGCTGGGCAAGGACGCGAACCGGGTGCAGCGCGTGTTCCTGCCCCTGGTCGGAGACCCGGATTACGAACTGGCGGCGCAAGCCTTCCCGGGCATGGTGGTACTGCCCGCCGGCGCACCCGGGCGCAGCGAGTTGATCGAACGCATCGGAGCCCGCCAGCCGGGAGAGGTCCTGCTGGTGGACCCGCTCGGCAACCTGATTCTGAGCTATCCGCCCGGCCTTGATCCCGACGGCCTGTTCCGCGACGCGAAGCACCTGCTGAGGCTGTCGAAGATCGGCTGACGCAGCGGGGTTCCCGCATGGACGTTACCCACATCCTGGATCCGCTGAACACCGCCCAGCGCGAGGCGGTAACGGCCGGCGAACAGCCGGTCCTGGTGCTGGCCGGCGCGGGCAGCGGCAAGACGCGCGTGCTCGTGCATCGCGCCGCCTGGCTGGTCGCCGCCCACGGCGCGTCGCCCTGGAACCTCTACGCCGTCACCTTCACCAACAAGGCCGCCAACGAGATGCGCACGCGCATCGAAACGCTGCTCGAAACACCCACCCGCCAGCTCTGGATCGGCACCTTCCACGGTTTGGCGCACCGTCTCCTGAGGCGGCACTGGAGCGAAGCGGGACTGCGGCAGGACTTCCAGATTCTCGACGCCTCCGATCAGCTTCGGCTGATCAAGCGGCTGCTGAACGACGAGCGCATCGACGAGCGGATGATCACGCCGCGGTCGCTTCAGTACTTCATATCCGGCGCCAAGGAGGCGGGCCTGCGGCCCAAGCAGGCGCCCGCCGGCTCCGCGCCCTACGGCGAAGAGAGGAAGCAGCTTTACGCCCTTTACCAGAAGCGCTGCGAGTCGTATGGGCTGGTGGATTTCGGCGAACTGCTGATGCGCTCCACGGAACTCCTGCAGGACTCTTCCGAACTGCTGGCCCGCTACCGGGAACGCTTTCGCTGGCTGCTGGTGGACGAGTTCCAGGACACAAACGGTGTCCAGTACGACTGGCTGAAGCTCATGTGCGGAACCAGCGGCGTGCCTTTCGCGGTGGGCGACGACGACCAGTCCATCTACCGCTGGCGCGGAGCGCAAGTCGAGAACATCCGGCATTACACTCGCGATTTCCGCGACGTGCGGATGGTGCGGCTGGAGCGCAACTACCGCTCCACGGCAACCATCCTCAAGGCGGCCAACGCGGTCATCGCGAACAACGCCTCACGGTTCGGCAAGAAGCTGTGGACCCGCGGGGACCGGGGCGCTCCGGTGCACCTGTTCGCCGCCTATAACGAATGGGACGAGGCCAACCAGGTCGTAAGCCGCGCGCGCGAACACGACACGGGATCGCTGCGCGATCTGGCCGTGCTGTACCGCTCCAACGCCCAGTCGCGGGTATTCGAGGAAGCGCTGGTGGGCGCGGGCATTCCCTACCGCGTCTACGGGGGACTTCGGTTCTTCGAGCGGGCCGAGATCAAGGACGCCCTTGCCTATCTGCGCCTCGTGGCCAACCGGGGCGACGACCCTTCGTTCGAGCGGGTCGTGAACAATCCACCGCGCAGGATCGGCGAGGCCACGATGCGCGCCGTACGCGGTTACGCCAGGCGCCACGCGCTGACGCTCTGGGATGCCGCCGGGCGGTCCGAACAGTTCCTCAACTCCCGGGCGGCCGGCGCGCTCAAGGGGTTTCTGGCCCTGATCGATTCGCTGGCCGAGGACACCGAGCACCTGGAACTCGGCGAACAGGTCAGCCGGGTCGTACGCGGCAGCGGACTGGTCGAAAGGCTGGTGGCCTCGGGCAGCGAAACCGACCGCATGCGGGTCGAAAATCTCGACGAACTGGTCAACGCCGCGCAAATGATCGAGGAATCCATGCAGGACCAGCCGGCGTCGCCGCTGAATGCCTTCCTCGCGCACGCTGCCCTGGAGAGCGGCGAGGACGGCGCTGACGACGAAAACGCGGTGCAACTGATGACCATGCACGCCGCCAAGGGCCTGGAGTTTCCGGTCGTGTTCCTGACGGGCATGGAAGAGGGCCTGTTCCCGCACAGCCGTTCGATGCACAGCGAGGCCGAACTGGAGGAGGAACGCAGGCTGTGCTACGTGGGCATCACCCGGGCGATGACGGAACTCAACCTCAGCTATGCCGACGTTCGCCGGCTGCGCGGCCAGGAGCACCGCAACCGCCCTTCGCGCTTCCTTTCCGAGATTCCTGCGGAACTACTCGAGGAAGTTCGCCCTCAGCCCAACGTATCGCTGCCGGTGCGCATGGGCGGAGCGGCTCCGGGAACGGATGAACTCGACGCGGGGGCGGGACCGGCGCTGGGCCAGCGGGTCTCGCATCCGAAGTTCGGCGACGGGGTGGTGCTCAACCGCGAAGGCGCGGGCGACCATGCGCGGGTGCAGGTCAATTTCGAGCGACACGGATCAAAATGGCTGGTCGTGGCCTATGCGCGCCTGGAATTGATATAGTTCCGCCGAGCCTTTGCGCTCTAAGCCCATGCGCTTGAACAAATGAAGATACTGATCCTCGGGGCCGGCGTCGTGGGCTCCACGATCGCCGAGCGTCTTTCCCGCGAACCCGAAAACGAGATCACGATCGTGGATCTCGACGCCGACATCCTGCGGGCCATACACGAACGCATGGACGTGCGCACCGTTGCCGGCCACGCCTCGCGGCCCGGGGTTCTGGACCACGCCGGGGCTGGGGCCGCGGACCTGGTCATCGCCGTTACCGGCAACGACGAAGTGAACATGGTGGCCTGCCAGGTCGTGCATTCGCGCTACCGCGAGTTCGAGGCCGGCGCCAGGCGGCGCACCAAGATTGCGCGCCTGCGTTACACCGAATACAGCGGGATCGCCGCGCTGTTCGGCCCTCACGGATTGCCGGTGGACGTCGCCATCGCTCCGGAAGACCTGATTACGCGTTACGTGGAGCAACTCGTCCGCTTCCCCGGCGCCTCGCAGGTACTGGAGTTTTCCGATGGCCGGGCGCTGTTGCTGGGCGCCGAGGCCAGGGCCGGTTCCTGGCTGGTGGGCAGAACTCCCGCCGAACTGGGCGAGCGCAGCATCAAGGGCCGGATCGCCGCCGTGTACCGCTCCGGTCACGCCCAAACCGTCAACGGGCGGACCGTCATCGAGAACGGCGACGATGTGTACTTCATCGCCGGATCCGACGAGGTCCGTCCCCTGCTATCGGCGCTGAGGCCCGAGCCTCAGGACGTGCGCAGCATCATGATTGCAGGGGGCGGCAACATCGGCGCGCGAGTGGCCGAGTCGCTGCAGAACCACTTCCAGGTGAAGCTGATCGAGAGCTCGGCCAAACGCGCCCGGCAGGTGGCCGAACGGCTCGGCCGGGTCATCGTGCTGCACGGCGACGCCACCCACGAGGAACTCCTGATCGAGGAGAACATCGAGCGCATGGATGCCTTCGTGGCGCTGATGAACGCCGACGAGGCCAACCTTCTGGCTGCCGGTCTGGCCAAGCGGGCGGGCTGCAAGCGGGTCATGGCGCTGGCCAACCGTCAGGCCTATGCCGCGCTGGCCGGGCAGATGGGGATTGACGTGTCGATTTCGCCCGCCCAGATCACGATCAGCGAACTCCTGCGGCACATCCGCCAGGGCGACGTCGCCAGGGTGCATTCGCTGCGCTTCGGCCGCGCCGAGGCGATCGAGGGCGTGGCGCACAGCGGCGACGGCCAGCGATCGCTTGTGGGCCGCGCGGTCGGGGAGATCAACCTGCCTCACGGCACGTCGATCAGCGCGATCGTACGCGACGGCGTGGTGCTTCCGATCAATGACGAGACGACCGTGGAGGACGACGATCACGTGATTCTCTTCATGACCAACCCGCGGGCCAAGGCGCAGATCGAACGGCTGTTCGAGGACGAAGCCTGATCCGCTTCCAGGGCAGGGTATTGCCATGCAGATAGCGCTAGTCGGCAGCGTGCTGGGCCGCTTGCTCATGCTGTTCAGCGTAACGATGCTGACGCCGCTGCCCGTGGACCTGTATTACGGCGACGGCGCCTGGCCGGTATTCACGCTCAGTTTCGCCGCCGCCCTCACGGCCGGGTTTCTGATCTGGCTGCCGGCGCGCCGGGCGCGGGGCGAACTGAAGCTGCGCGACGGGTTCCTGATCGTGGCTTCGTTCTGGCTGGTCCTCGGCAGCTCCGGCGCGCTGCCGCTTCTTTTTACGCAGGTGCCCGAGCTGTCCTTCACCGACGCCATGTTCGAGGCGATATCGGGGCTGACGACCACCGGGGCCACCGTGCTGACGGGGCTTGACGAAGCGCCGAAGGCGATCCTCTACTACCGGCAACAGCTCCAGTGGCTCGGCGGACTGGGAATCGTGGTGCTGGCCGTGGCCGTGCTGCCCATGCTGGGCGTGGGCGGCATGCAACTGTATCGCGCCGAAACGCCGGGCCCGATGAAGGACACCCGGCTTACCCCGCGCATCAAGGAGACCGCCAAGGCGCTCTGGTACATCTACCTGGCGCTGACCATTGCCTGCGGAGCGGCCTACAAAGTGGCCGGCATGGGCTGGTTCGATGCCGTCTGCCACGCCTTTTCCACCGTCGCGATCGGCGGTTTTTCGACCCACGACGCCAGCTTCGCGCATTTCCCCCAAACGAGCATCCGCCTGATCGCGATCGTGTTCATGTTCCTGGCGGGAATCAATTTCGCGCTGCATTTCATCGCCTTCAATCGGCGCACGCTCGCAGGGTATTTCCGCGACGCGGAATTCCGCGCCTATGCCCTTGGCCTGCTGGTGCTCTGCGCACTGGTCGTGGGCGGCCTGCTGCTCTACGGCTGGAAGGAAGATCCTTCCATGGCGCTGATCGACGGCCTGTTCCAGTCGGTGTCCATCATGACGACAACCGGCTTTACCACCTCCAATTTCTCGCTCTGGCCGGGCATCCTCCCGATGCTGCTCATATTGGCCGCCTTCATGGGCGGATGCGCCGGTTCCACCGCCGGCGGCATGAAGTGCGTGCGGGTGCTGCTGCTGGTCAAGCAGGGCATACGCGAGGTGCGCCGCCTCGTGCATCCGAGCGCCGAAATCCCGGTGACGCTCGGCGACACGCCGGTTTCCACTCGCGTGGTCGATTCGGTCTGGGGCTATTTCGCGGTCTACGTGGCCGTGTTTATCGTGATTCTGATCAGCCTGCAGGCGGCCGGCCTCGACTCCTTCACGGCGTTCTCGGCCGTGGCCGCCACGCTCAATAACCTGGGACCCGGGCTGGGTGAGGTCGCGACCGGTTACGGCGGCATCGGCGTGACCGCCAAGTGGGCCTGCATCGTGGCCATGCTGCTGGGCCGCCTGGAGATCTTCACCTTCCTGGTGCTCATATCACCGACCTTCTGGCGCCCATGAGTTTCGTGCTGAAGGTTGCCGGCGCGGTCGAGCGCGCGATTATTCGCACGGGCGAGGCGGTTGCCTGGCTCACGTTCGTCATGACCGTCGTGACCTGCCTGGTCGCGGTGTTGCGCTACGGCCTGTCCCTGGGCTGGATCTGGCTCCAGGAAACGATTACCTGGATGCACGCCGCTGTGTTCCTGCTGGCCGCCGGCTACACCCTGGCGCGCGACGAGCACGTGCGCGTGGACATCTTCTACCGCGAGATGAGTCCGAAACGCCAGGCCGTGGTGAACCTGTCCGGATGCGCGCTGTTCCTGTTGCCGCTCACTGCGGGCCTGGTGCTGGGCAGCCTCGACTATGTGGAAACCTCCTGGCGCATTCACGAGTCTTCCCGTGAAGCGGGCGGGCTGATCTATCCGTTCCCGTCCCTGCTCAAGACACTGTTACCGCTCACCGGCGTCCTGGTGGGCCTGCAGGCGCTCGTAATCTGCTTGCGCAGTTCGGCGATGCTGCTGGGGATACCGCTCGAAGACGGTTCCGATCCCGCAACAGGCAGTCATACGCCCGGAAGTACTGCCGGCGGCGGCGTGTAGTCCATGTACTGGCCCGCGTTCGCACTGTTCGTCTGCGTCGTGCTGGTGCTGCTGGCGGGCTTTCCGGTGGCCTTCACGCTGGGCGGCACGGCGTTGCTGTTCGCGCTGGGAGGCGCCCTTGCAGGCGTCTTCGACATTTCGTTTCTCGGCACCATGCCGAACCGCCTGTTCGGGATCATGAGCAACGAAACGCTGGTGGCGGTGCCGCTGTTCGTGTTCATGGGCATAACCCTTGAGCGGGCGCGGATCGCCGAAGACCTGCTGGACGCCTTGAGCCGGATGTTCGGCGGTCTTCCCGGCGGGCTCGGGATCGCCGTCATCATCGTAGGGATGCTGCTGGCGGCCAGCACGGGCATCGTGGGCGCCACCGTCATCACGATGGGCCTGCTGGCCCTGCCCACGATGCTGAAGCGGGGCTACGACCCGGCCGTGGCCACCGGCGTCATCAGCGCCTCGGGGACGCTGGGGCAGATCATCCCTCCGTCCATCGTGCTGGTGCTTCTGGGCGACGTGCTTTCTTCCGCTTACCAGGAAGCGCAGCTGGCACAGGGCGTCTTCGCGCCGCGAACGGTTTCGGTCGGCGACCTGTTCATGGGTGCATTGGTACCGGGCCTGATGCTGGTGGCGCTCTACGCGGCCTGGATGCTGACCGTTGCCCTTTTTCGCCCGGCTTCCGTTCCCGCGCGCCGGGGCGGCGACCCGGCTGCCGGGGCCGTAAGCGTGGCGCGGTTCGTCGGGGCCTTTGCGCCGCCGCTGGTGCTGATCGCCGCCGTGCTCGGTTCCATCATCTTCGGCGTCGCCACGCCCACGGAGGCGGCAGGAGTGGGCGCGGTGGGCGCGATGCTGCTGGCCGCCCTTCGCGGAAAACTGAGCCTGTCCCGTATTCGCGATATCGGCCGCGCAACGGCCCGGGTCAGCAGCATGGTGTTTCTGATCCTCGTGGGCGCATCCGTGTTTTCGCTCGTATTCCGCGGCTACGGCGGCGACGACGTCGTGCGCGAGTTCCTGATGTCGCTTCCCGGCGGCGTATTCGGCGCGGTAGTGCTGGTCATGCTCGTGATGTTCCTGCTGGGCTTCGTTCTGGACTTCATCGAGATCACCTTCGTGGTGGTGCCGATCGTCGGGCCCGTGCTGCTGTCGATGGGGCTGGACCCGGTCTGGCTGGGCGTGATGATCGCGATCAACCTGCAGACGTCGTTCCTGACGCCGCCGTTCGGCTTTGCGCTGTTCTACCTGCGCGGCGTGGCGCCGCCTGAAGTGCCCACCACGGCCATTTACCGCGGCGTTGCGCCCTTTATCGCGATCCAGCTCGCGGCGCTGGCGCTGCTGGCGCTGTGGCCGGAGATCGCGACCTGGCTGCCGAAGGCGCTCTACGGCGGTTGAGCGTCAGACCACCGCCTTCGAGCGGAACCGCCACATCGCCAGCAGGCAGAAGATCACCGCCAGGTCCAGCGCATAGACGGTGAGGATTGCCACCTCGTCCCAACCCATCAGGACGCCGCTCGTGAATTGATTGGTGGCGTTGAAAGGCCCGTACGTAGGAAGGAGGAAATGCAGGTAGTGAATGGGATTGCTGGATGAAAGAAGACCGAAAAACAGGTCGCCGGAAACGAATACCGGCAGGATTCCGGCAAGTATGGGAGGCATCAGCATCGAAAGCGCCAGGGCAAACGAAGCAAAGATGAGGTTCCGGCAAAACATGAGCCAGGGGGCATAGCGCAAGGCGGGGACCACGTCGAGTTCGTGGACCTGGGTGAAGATGACCAGGGCTATGGCCGTCAGGAGAGAGTAGCCGAACAGAACCATCATGGCGCCGCCGAACTTGCCGGCCAGGAACTGCCAGCGGGTGACGGGCCTTGCGAGAATCATGGTTATGGCGCCGCTTCGGACGTCGCTGGATACGGCGGTGGCTCCGATGAACAGTGCAACGATCATTCCTCCAAAAGCCGTAAAACCATAGAACTGCGAAAGCATTTGGGCGCCGGCGGCCTGCATTTCCTGGAGCATGGGTTCGGTGGGCACCGGTTCCGGCGGGGGCGCCGCCCGTTTCAGCGCGTCCTGAAACGACTGAGGATCCTCGCCGGGCGCCGCCGGCTCCTGTTCGACGGCAGCGGCCGCGGGCGGCGGAGGCGCGGATGCGCTGTCGAAAATCCGGCTGTTGATCTGGCTGAGCACGATCGAAAAAATCACCGTGAGAATCAGCATGACCACCATCAACGCAAGCAGGAGCCGCCGGTGCAGGAGCGCGCGGACACTGTCCCTTGCGATCATCAGTATGCTGGTCATTGCGCACTCCCCTTGCCGATCACGTCGAAGAAGAGGTCTTCCAGCGCCCGTGTGGACACTTCCTCCCAACTCCGGAGATCCTCAAGCCGTTTCAACTCTCCGTTATGCAGGATGGCTACCCGATCGCAAACCGATCCCACTTCGGAAAGGATGTGCGACGAGATAAACACCGTCTTGCCCCGTTCCTTGAGTTTGAGAACGATGTCGCGGAAGTCGCGCCTCCCCACGGGATCGAGGTTGGACGTGGGTTCGTCCAGGATCAGCAGTTCGGGATCGTTCATCAGTGCCTGCGCAAGACCCAGGCGCTGCACCATCCCTTTCGAGTATTTCGAGATCCTGCGGTCCGCAGCATCCTGGAGGCTAACCAGGTCCAGCATTTCCTCGGCGCGCTGCGCCCGTTTTGCGGCCGTAACACCGGAGAGCGCGGCGTAGAACTCCAGCAGGCGTCTGCCGGTGTAATAGGTGTGCAGGTTGACGCTCTCGGGCAGATAACCGAGGCGCTTGCGGTGGTCCGTCGCCTCGACCGCCTGGCCGAACAGAAGGGCGGAACCCGTATCCGGCCGTATGAAGTTGAGCAGCAACTGGATAGTCGTGGATTTGCCGGCGCCGTTCGGGCCGATGAAACCGAACACCTCGGCGGCCTCGACTTCCAGGTCCAGTCCCTTCAGGGCCTCGGCGCCGCCTTTGTAGGTCTTGGAGAGCCTGTCCGTGCGGATAACGCTCATACGCCGTCCCGCCCGGTCAGTTCCTCCAGCAGATCCCACAGCCGATCCTCCCGCATCTCGGAAAGCCTGGTTAACGGCGGATAACCAAGCTCGATGTGCGCGACCTTGCCATCCCTGCCAACGACGACGAGTTGAGGAATCCCGCGCACGCCGTATGCGCCGCTGATGTCCTCCCCTTCATCCATGACCACCCGAACCGTGAATTCCGTATCTTCCACGAACTCCCTTACCAGTTCCGGGCCTTCGCCGACGTTGACGGCCAGAAACTCCACGTCGCGATGCTCGAACGCCTCGTTCAGCGCCTCAAGGGAAGGCATGCTTCGGATGCAGGGCTGGCACCAGCTGGCCCAGAAGTCCAGCACCACCACCTCGCGGTTGCGGAATTCCGAGAGCGTTATGTCGGCGCCGTCGAGGTCAACGCCGGAAAAGTCGGGAATCTCCTCACCCACCTGAAGGTTGCCGGATTGTTCGACTGAACCTCCCGAGGCCAGCTCCGTGGGCTGCTGAAGATTGACCTTGACCTCGTAGTGGACCCAAACCGTGACCGCCGCCAGGACAATGCACGCCAAAATCAGGACCAGCTTTCGCGCGCTCACGATACGGCATACCTCAATAGAACAGGCGCGTCATTCTACACAGCGGGCGATCCAGGTATTTCGCAAGCTTGCGGCAGTCCGGGATTTGAAGGACAGCGAATTGCACGGCGCCCGCCCGTTTCGCCTCCATCAAAACTCGAATCGTATCCCCAGGCGTATCCGGTACACGGATCGGGAGCGGCTCGCGATCGCCCTGGGTTCGGCATCGAAGGAGTTGAAGCGGTACGCGCAGTCGGTGCGGTTCCGGCAGGCCATGCGCGGGGCGTCGCCGGTCAGGGCGGGCGCGGCGTCGACTCCCAGGTCCGCGACGTCGGCGGCGCGCACGAGGTCGGCGCGCACGACCGCGGCCTGACCGTTGCTCGGGCCGAAATCGAAGCGTCCCCATTTCGAGTTCAGCAGATTGGGGAAATTCTCGACGTCGAGCACCAGCCGGACCCGGTTCTCGCCGACCCACCGGGCCAGCCCCGCCGCTCCCGGCAATTCGACCTGAAGACGCAGATCCCAGATCCGGTTCCAGCCGCTGACTTCGGAGTACGGCGCGTGAATGCCGCCCGGCACCGCTTGCACGTAGTTCTCGAAGCGGCTGCGGTCGAAAGTCGAGGCGTACACGACGGCCGGATCGTCCACCGCCGGGATGTACAGCGGGTCCGCGTCGAAGGGGCTTTCCCCGGCGCCGGCCCGGCCGAACAGCGCGTTGCCGCGATCGACATCGAAGGTGTAGGTGAACAGACGCCCGGAGAACACCCGCCCGAATACGTCGATCCGCGTGTTCAACTGTCCGATCGCGCGTTCGTAGCCAAGGCGCAGCTTCCACGAATGCGTGGTCTCATGGGGCGAGCGGCGGGCCTGGGGATCGTTGCGGTCCGCCACGGTGAGCGCGCGCCAATTGGAGATGCCCCTGGCCGAGGTGCCCTCCGCGACGGCTTCCACGTCCTGCCGGGCGTAGCTTGCCGAGAAGTCCACGCCGAAGTCGTAGCTTTTCGAAACGGCAACCGACCAGACATGCGCGCGGCCGCCGCCGTGATTGCCCAGCGCGGTCAGATTGAGATAACCGAGCGCGTCGAGGTCCGCATAGATCCTTCTTCCGTCCGGCGCCTCGCCCGTGGGCTGCGCGCCCGCCAGATGGGTGTGGGCCAGGTTTCGCCAGACGAAGCTTCGATGCGCGCTCGTGTGCAGGTACTGGACCGTGCCGAGGAAGTCCCGCCCCAGGCCGGGGAGGTCGAATTCGCGCTGCACCCGAACCGACGCCTTCCAGTCCGCGGGCATATCGAAATCCTCCGCGATGGCGTCCACGGGAAGGGCGGCGCCGGCGGCCACCTGCCGCAGCAGCGCCTCCGGCACCGAGAACGGCGTGACGCCGCCGGCCCCGGCGAGTCGCGCGAACACGACCGGCGGCTGAAACGCGTTGGAAATCCACACCTGCGGTTCGCCGCCGGCGAAAAGCCCCACGCCGCCGGATATCACCGTGCGCCCAAGGCCCGTATAGCGCAGCCCCAGCCGGGGCATCCACGCGTCGGCGCCGTCCAGGTTCGCGTCGGTGCGCACGCCGTAGGCCGCGAAGACGGCATCGCTGTATGCCGGCGAGTCTTCCTGCTGGATGCGTTCGTAGCGCAATCCCGCGGTCAGCTCCAGCTCGGGCGAGACGGTCCACGCATCCTGCACGAAAAACGCGCGCCTGCGATAACCCCAGTCCGCGGCCGCGTCGCGCGGATCGTTGGAGACCGCGTTTACGTAGTCCACGCGCGCGACCCCGCCGAGGACCGCCTGAAGGCCGTCGAACACGAACCGGCCCCGGGAGCCCGGCACGAACAGGTTGTACAAATCGAATCGGCCCACCTCCAGGCCCGCCTTGAGCAGGTGATCGCCGAACAGGTAGTCGATGTCGGCGTAGATCTGCACACGCTCGTCTTCGTACTCGTTGGCATGACGGAAACGGTCGCAGCCGGCCGTAAGCGTTACCGGCTCCGTCAACAATCCTTCAAGCCCGGTGCCCGCGGCCTGCGCGGGTGCGAGGTCAAACTCCAGCAT